>JBGQJH010000028.1:0-12022 GCA_041498935.1 Pyrinomonadaceae bacterium
GCTGCCATTCTTGATCAAGTCGTCGTGAAACTGGCCCAGGCGAAAGTTTGCGCCCTGTTTGTCGCGATATTTTCCCAGCAAGCGCATGATCTGCCACTTGCCTACCATGTAGGTGATCTTCTGCGTGGGATTCGCGGCCGCGCCGGCCGCTTCGCCCGTAGCCGACTCGCGATCGAGCCCGCCCGCTTCCATGAAATAGTTTACCGCCTGCTCGAAAGTCCATTTGCCGGTGTGCAGGTTCACGTCCACGCCGATGCGTGCGGCGCGATAGCGTGAAAGACGAAGTACCTGTGCCTGCCCGGGCGAGTTGTTTGGATAGAGACCGGTGCGCATCAGCATCTCTTCGCCGTAGAGCGCCCAACCTTCGACGAACACGCCGTCTCCATGCTGGCGGCGGATTTCGTCGGCCAGGTGATTTGCGATCGAGAGTTGCAGGAAGTGGCCGGGAATTCCTTCGTGACCGAGAATTGGTCTGGGGTCTTCAATCGCCGCGCGAATATAAAAGTTCTTAGACTGTGGATTGTAAGTCGGAATGAAATAGAAACCGCTCGCGTCTTTGTCGTAAACGCCGGGCGCATTCATGAAGCCGCCGGGACTGGTTGGCTTGAACGCTTCCGGAAGCTGGCGAATTTCAAACTTGCCGAGGTAAGCAGGCAGGGTGACAAGCTGATTCGCCTTGAGGAAATTGATCATCTCAGCCTCGCGGCTTTCGTAAGCCTTCAGAAACGCTTCCTGATCCTTCGGCACGTTTGCGCTGCGCGCCGGATTGGGATCGGCGAGCGAAGGATCGGGTAACCACGACTCGAGGGAGCGGTAACGCGCCAGTTCCGCCTGACCCAACATCTCCACCTGCTTTGCGTCGAGCGGCAGCAGGTAAACGTTCTTCAAAAGATAGTTGTAGTTTGTCTCGCCCATCGGTTTGAAAGGCGCCATTCCCGGCAGACGTTTTTCCAGCCAGTCGGCAAAGCCGTGAATCGAGACCAGCGCCGCATCGCGCGATTTCACCAGGTCGTTTCGCTCAGCGGGCGAAAGATCTTTGGCGAGCGTCATCAAACTGTCGGTGAAGAGACTATCTATCGAACGCGCGGAATCGATTGCGAGTTGCGCGTAGAGCTGCCCCGGCTTATTCAGATTGCCCTTGCCTTGTTCAATTACAAAGGGCATCTGTTTGAGGCGTGCAGTTGCAGCCAGCACGCGGTTGCGCGGTGTGTCGTAGTCTTTCTTGAGTAACGAAAAGATGCCATTGCTGCATTCGTTGACGTAGGTCTGTGGGTCAGTCTCCTCAAAGTCAATCACACGATTAAAAAAATCCACGCCATCGAGCTGCGAGCGAAACAACAGCCAATCAATGCGATCGTCCTTGCTCCAACTCGCCGCCGGCATAGCGCGCACCTTTGCGAGCACTTCCTTTACGTGCAGACGCCGCATGAGCACGGCGGACAGCGAATAGTCAGTCAGCTTGTTGTCCCAGGTGTGCAGGCCGGCATCACTCGAGACGACGGGATAATTTTGGTTGCGCCAATTGTAATAATCCGCGGCCAGGCGCTGGAGATCGGCCGGAGTCTTGGGTTCCTGCGCCTGACTTGAAATGACGGAAACAACCATTAGGACGCAGGCAATCAGGAAGAAAGTCACCAGTCTCATCTTTGTTCACCTCGAAAAGGAAATAAACGCAAAGTGCGCAGAGGTCACGCAAAGAGCCGCAAAGGAAAACCCCCCTCCAGCGCTCGCTAGGGCCCGGCGAATTTTAGGAGAGCGCGCGCGTTGCGCTGTAAGCCGGAAAGTTTGGCTCGCTTCATGGCACTATGGCGGAAGCGTTCAGCATAAGTTGCCGGGGTTAACTCGAGCACATCCGCCAGATCGATGTTCACATTTCCCTCGCGTCGCTGAAAGCGAGGCTCGTCCGTGATTTGCTCGAAACGATTCCAGGGACAAACATCCTGGCAAATGTCGCAGCCATAAAACCAACCTTCAAGATTTTCCGCTACGTCATCCGGCAGCTCCGCATTGCGCAGCTCAATCGTTGCATGCGAGATGCATTTGTTTGAGTCGAGCACGTAGGGTTCGGTAATAGCGCTGGTCGGGCAGGCGTCGATGCAAAGAGTGCAACTGCCGCAATGGTCCGCGACGAGTTCGTGGTCATACTCGAGATCGATATTCAGCAGCAGCTCGCCTATGAAAACCCACGACCCATATTCAGTTGTAATCAGGTTAGTGTGTTTGCCAATCCAGCCAAGCCCGGCGCGCGCGGCCCAGGCCTTGTCCATCAGGGGTTGAATATCAACGCAAACTTTTCCTTCAGTCTGCGGAAACTCTTCTTTGATTCCTTTCAGCAGGGAGTGGAGTTTGGCGCCCACAACTTCGTGGTAATCGTCGCCCCAGGCGTAGCGTGACACTTTGCCTGTCGCCGGATCGTCAGTGTGCTCTGTTGGCGTGTAATAGTTCTTTGCCACGACGACCACCGAGCGCGCCGCGGGAAAAAACTTGCGTGGATCGGCGCGCAGTTCGAGTTCGCGAGCCATCCAGGCCATCTCGCCATGGTAGCCGCGCGCGAGCCACTGCCTTAATCGATCGCGCTCGACATCGAGTGCCCTTGCCCGAACAATGCCCACTTTCTCGAAGCCTTCACTGCAGGCTTTTTCTTTTATGCGGCGAGAAAGTTCGCGGGCGTTGAACGTCCTCTCGGCCCCGATTGGCAACGTAGTTGTAACGCTGGCTTGCATTGAGTCGTAGCATACGTGCGACCTTGCAGGCTCGTCTAGCGGGGGAGGCTGATTAGAACTTTGCGGCCGTTTGCGGATTCTGCTCTTTGCGTTAAATCAAAGAAAGCGATGAACACTGAAACCGCTAAGGACGCAAAGGCTCTCGCAAAGGGACGCCAGGAGTCTTATGCCGCGGAAGCTTCGCGCGTGAGGTAAAGCGACGGGTTCTTACTGAATCTTCTGTAGCGTGACCGTAGTCAAAGGTGGGGCGCCACTCGTTCGATTGTAGGAAAGCCAATAGCCCGCTTTGGTGAAGCGCACCATCTTATAGACCGAACCATCAGCCTTAGCTTCAATGTCAGAGCCGAAAACCTGTTTCGCGGTGGGCACGCTGGCGCCGGCAGTCAGGAAGTCGGCAGAAATTGTGACCACCTTGTGCTCCTTGTCGTAAACAATTTGCGCGGTTTCGCTTTCGTTAAAGACGTAGAAGTCTTGTTCGTCACCCTTATCTTTTGGATCGCCAAGTTTCTTCCGTGCCTCATCCGCAGTCATCCCAAGTTGCACGCCGCGATAGTCGTGGAATAAAGCTGATTCCTCGTCGCCTGCTGGCTTAGCTCCGCCTTTTTTCGGTGTTTGGGCGCTTGCACTGCTCAACGCAATCAGCACGCCCACCGCCGCGATGACCAGGGTGAAGACACGAGAGTATGCCCGTGAACCAAATAATGTCTTGGTCAGTAGAGTCATGGGGGTTTCTCCTCTCGAAGAAATTTGGGCCAGGCGATGCCGGCGGGGTTTCGCGGGATACGATGGATTGGGTGCCGGGTCCCGCGCCATGGCCAATAGTTAGCCCGACAGATGCGGACAATATCGCCAACAAATCCTGATGTCAATGCCGTTCCGGCTTCGGTTCGAGTTAGGCAAGGCCCCGGACGGCCCGCCCGGCCGGGGCTGGCCTGCCGGAAGGCGGACGGCCATAAAATCAGCTATTGACTCGCATGACAATTTGGCATAGAAGCAGATGCTCTTTCAAACAATCAACTTGATTTAGGAGTCACTAAGCAAAGGAGTGGATCAATGAAGCGAAAAGGTTTTTGGGTTGTTCTGGGGCTGATGGTTTCTTTAGTGCTTTTGAGCGGTTGCCAGAAGGCCGCCGAAGATACCAATCGTGCGGCCGCCGCACCCAGCCCTACAACGGAAACTATCGACACGGCGGCAATCGAAACTGAGTTGCTGCGAATTGAAAACGACTGGCCACGAACAATTAAGGAGAAGGACGTCGAGGCAGTCAAGCGAGTCGAAGCGGATGATGCGGTTTTCGTCTATCCCGATGGCAGTGTGGGAGACAAAACGACGGACGTGAAGGACATGGAAAATGGAGCGCTGAGCGCAGACTCGTGGGAGATAATGGATCTCAAGGTAACCGTGCTCAACAAGGATGCCGCGGTTGTTAACGGTCGTAGCGTCGTCAAGAACGGCAAATACAAAATGCCCGACGGCAAATCGAACGACATCAGTGGCCAATACCGCTTCATAGATACGTTCGCCCGGCGTAATGGAGAATGGAAGCTTGTTGCCGGCGCGTCTACGAAAATTGGACAACCGGTTGCGACCGCCACGCCGACGGTGAAACCTTCACCAGCGATGACACCTTTACCGGCGACCACATCCGCACCAGCGATGAGGCCCTCGCCGGCAATGACAGCCTCGCCCGCGACCAGGCCCTTGCCGCCGATAAAGGTTTTGCCGCCGAAACCGAAACTTTCGCCAATTGCAAAGCCGACGCCATAAAGGCGCCTTAATCGAGTTGGTTCGAAAAGAGGTTGCGATGGACCGCTGGCTCGTCGCCGGTTCGTCGCAGCCTGCACGCTTTAGCTTCTCCAAAGGACTCAAAAGAAATTTGTTTAGAGTGAGCACTCGTGCTCCGGCGTCCCTTGGCCGGGAAGACGAGGCGGCGGACAAATCCGCTTTCTAAACCGCTCAATCTCAAGACTAGATAAGCCGCTTTATCTAAAACGAGTGTGCGTTTCCTTGACTAATCCTCCCGTTTGGAATAGAACGCACTCGCTCTGCCATTAAATTGAGGAGTAAGATCATGAAGAAGATTCTTGTAATCGTCTCCGCGTTAATCGTGGCTGCTGCCTGTGGAGCGCCGTCGACGAACCAGCCGGCACCCGGTGCAAATGCAAATTCCGCGGAAACTTCAGCCGCAACAATGACTGAAGCAGACGCTATCGCTAAAGAGAAGGCCACTTGGGCGACTCTCGAAAAGAAAGACTACGACGGCTTTGGCAATATGTTGACCAGCGATTACATCGAGGTCGGCGATGACGGAATCTTTGACAAGGCCGGCATCGTTGCGGAGTTGAAGGATTTCACCGTTGCCGATCCCAAGTTTTCAGCTTGGAAGATGTTGCCAATCGATAAAGATGCAGTGATTCTTATGTACGACGTGAGTTTCAAGGGGACCTTCAAAGGCCAGGAAGTTCCGCCGGGTCCGTATCGAGCGTCTGCTGTCTGGGTAAATCGCGATGGAAAATGGCTGGCTGCCTATTACCAGCAGACTCTGGCGAAAACAGCTCCTATGCCTCCACCGCCGGCAAATACTCCGGCCGCAAAGAGTGGCGCCAGTCCTGCGAAAGCCGCTCCGGCTTCAACCGGCGCTGATCTGGTCGCCAACGAGAAGATGGCCTGGGACGCTCTGAAGCGGAAGGACTACGATGCGTTTGCTTCGTTCCTGGATGACGCTCAAATTGAAGTCGAGGCTGAAGGAGTCTCTGACAAAGCCGGAACTCTAAAAGGCGTGCGCACGTTTGATGCCTCCAAGTTCGAACAAACTGATTTTAGAACGGTGAAGTTTGACAGCGATGCTTCATTGGTTACTTACGTCGTAAAGCCCGCAGGCCCCAAGGCTGTTCCAGAACGACATAGCACAATCTGGGTTAATCGCGGCGGCAAATGGCGAGCGCTGTTCCACCAGGGCACGCCGGAAATGCCCGCTTCGGCGATGACCGCGCCCAAAGCGTCTGTTTCCCCTTCGCCTAAAGCGGCAGCTTCGCCGGCAATGAAGGCACCGGCCAAGAAGATGTAAGATAAGAGGGAACAAAAGGGCTAACCACTAAGGCACAAAGACAGCTGGACAGACACCAACCGATATTTCTTGTGCTGCTGCTTAGTGCCTTTGTGTCTTTGTGGTTTATGTGATTTGGCTTCAAGCCCAGATGCCCGGAATGCTGGTCGCGCACGACGGGCATTTCCCCTGCGGCGTGACGCTCATCGCGCGAATCAGGTAACCATAGCGCTCAACCAGCACTTCATCACACGAAGGGCAGTAAGTGTTTTCCCAGCGGCCCACCTTGCCCGGAAGATTGCCCGCATAGATGTAGCGCAGGCCGGCGTCGCGCCCAATCTCGCAAGCACGTATCAACTGCTCGGCAGTCGTGTTTGCGTTCTCCGTCATGTGGTAGTCCTGATGAAAGGCTGTCACATGCCAGGGAATGTCAGGCGACACTGAGGCGATGAAATCCGCCGCGCGTTTGAGTTCGTCTTCCGAATCGTTGAAGCCGGGAATCACCAGCGTCACAATCTCTTCCCAGAAGCCGCGTTCGTGAACCATCTTGACGGTGTCGAGAATATTATCAACAACGCCGCCAAGTTGCCGGTAGTTTTTGTCGCCCATCGACTTTAGATCAATTTTGTAACAGTCGGTCCAGGGACGAAGGTAGTCCAGCACCTGAGGCGTAGCGTTGCCGTTTGAGATGAACGCGGTACGGAAGCCTTCGGGCCGCGCCTGCTTGAAAACATCCACGGCCCACTCCGCCGTAATTAAAGGCTCGTTATAACTACTGCCCACCAGCGAAGCGCCGTAGGCTCTTGCCATGGCGACGAGCCGCTCAGGCGTTACCTTTTGTGGCTGAATGCCCGCGGAGTCATCGCGCAGCGCCTGTGAAGTTAACCAGTTTTGACAATAAGCGCAGTGGAGATCGCAACCAAGCATGCCGAAAGTTAAAGTGTCTGAGCCGGGTAGCACATGAAAGAAAGGTTTCTTCTCGGTCGGATCGCAGGCGAGCGCGGCCACGTAGTTTGTAGGCACGCGCAGATGTCCGCCCTCGTTGAAGCGGACTTTGCAGATGCCGCGCTTGCCTTCCTTGATGAGGCAGCGATGGCCGCAGGCGTAACATTTCAACGCGCCGCCGGACAGATGCTCAGTCAATTCCGGCGCGCCCTCTGTCGTTAGCGAATCGAGAACTTCAGCTAATGGAGCTGATCGCGTACTAATTGGCATAAAACGGGTTCTTTGTACTTGGTACTTTGAACTTAGTATGAAGATAATACCAGGAAGCGCAAAGTACAAAGTGCCAAGAACAAAGCACGCTTGTTTTTATGATCATCGAAGAAATCACCGTCACTGCTTTTCAACAACATACGCGCGTTGTCGGGTGCGAGAAAACGAAGCGTGCGATATGTATCGATCCCGGTGATGACTCAAAAGCGATAGTCGAAGCGATCGACAAACATGGGTTTGAGCTGCAGGCGATTGCGGTGACGCACGCACACCTGGATCACATCGGCGGTGTGGCCGCGCTCAAGAAACTAAAACCCGTGGCTGCGATCATGCTTCACAAGGCTGACGAGTTTATCTACGACGCGCTTCCCGAACAGGCAGGCTGGATTGGTGTCCCACGCGATCAATGGCCCGCGTTCGGATTCAATTTCGAGGCGCCGCCCAAAGTTGATGGCTATTGGGTGGATGGTCAGACTTACCAGGTGGGTGAGCTCGAATTCAGAGTGATCCATTGCCCCGGCCACACGCCCGGCCATGTCGTCTTGTTTGAGCCCACCGAACGAAAAGTTTTTGTCGGCGACGTGCTCTTTGCAGGCTCGGTCGGCAGAACTGATCTGCCGGGCGGCTCAACCGAGCAACTAATGGATTCGATAATGAACAAACTCCTGCCGCTCGGTGATGACGTGGAAGTTTATTCAGGGCACGGGCCAGTGACGACGATTGGGCACGAAAGAATAACCAACCCCTTTCTCACGGGCGTTTACAAACTTGGAGCAGGAAGATTTTAGGAGTTTTGCGTCTGCAGCTTAGGCAGATTGGGAACAGCAGCACGGTGAAGGTAGCGTTCCAGAACCCACTTTCACTGTCGATTTGTATCCGTGTAATCTGCGCAATCTGCGGATTCCTGCTTACTATTTCTGTCCGCGCAGCCGACTGGCCTTGAGTTCTTCCCATTTCTCTTTTTGCTGACCATCGAGTTGGCTTGGCAAGGTAGCCACGGGAATATTGTTTTGCTGACAGAAGTGTCGCCAGAGGATGAAGCGCAGATCGAATTGACCCGTCTCGTCTGAGATGATGTTGTCTACCGTTGGTTCTTCTTTGTTCTTCGCCATAACCTTGAAGCCCGCCTGTTTTTGATGTTGGGAGTTTAGCACTGAACTGTTACGACGCGCTAAGGAGATAAATTGAGCCAGTGGGCACTTGTACGCCGCTTTCGGGCTCGAGGGTGATAGCAAAGACGGCCTGGTCGCGCGCCACCGGGGGAATTTGATCCTCCAGGATTCCGTTGCCGGCGGCGTCGGGTACAAACATCTTGCCGGGCATTTTCTTGTTGTCCTTGATGTACCAAAGTTGATACGCCATACCTTTCGGCGCTGCCGGCAGGCCCTTGGCCAGCAACATTGCGTGTCCGTTTTTGTCGTAAGCAAGCATTGCGTGTGCGCCGGGCGCGGCGTTCGTGCCGGATAGTTTGGCCATGTGGGCGTCGGGAGAGGTTAACAACTCAACCACTACACGCTCGTGATCGAGTTGCGCTCTTGCCTGCCGCGTCTCCGTGGACAGCCGCGCAAGCTCCTTTTGAGTCGCGCGGTTTTGTTGCCAGAGCACGATGAGAGAAATGATCAGAGCGACGAAGGCCAGCGTGGCGGCCATTGCTCCCAGGGCTCCGAGCGAGGTCCAGATATTTCGTGGCGGTCGTTCAAGCTCAAATGCGAGTACTTTGGATTCACCTGGGGATTCGCTGCTGCTTGCGATCGCGACGGCGCGATCATTCGCCGGCCTTCCCGCGTCTCCCTCAGCGCGCGCGCTTGCAAGTATTCGCTCGCGCACGTTGGGCGATGGCTCAACAGGCTTCAGATCGAGAGCCAGGAGAGCAACAGCATCCTGCCAGTCGTTCATTTCCGAGCGGCAATCGGCACAGCTTTCAAGGTGAGTATTCAGCGCGCGAGTGTTTTCTGCGTCAAGTGCAGTCAACGCATGCGCGGCCAGCAGTTCCCTATAATCGTCGTGCGTCATGTTTCTCGAGCTAACCGAAGTTCTCCAATTGCGATCCCAAGAGTGCGCGCAGTTTGATCATACCCGAGCGCATGCGCGTTTTAACCGTTCCCAGAGGGGCACCCAGCTTCGCAGCTATTTCCGATTGCGTTAACCCTTCAAAATAAGCGAGCACCAGAGTGTGTCTTTGCTCTTCAGGGAGTTCGGCCAGGGCACGCCGGACAATCTCTTTTTGCGACCCTCTAATCGTATCTGTCAGCGCATCAGATACCACCTCGGTCTGTTTCTGTGCCGCGCCGGTTACCAGACGCTGGCGCGCGCTGAGCAGCCGCAGACGATCGATGGCCCGGCTGCGGGTTAACGTGACCAGCCAGGTAAACGGCCGGCCGCGTTTTTCATCAAAGTCCTTCGCTCGCCGCCAAACCTGAATGAATACATCCTGCAAAATGTCTTCAGCTTCCTCGCGGCTGTCCAATATACGGACGAGCAGCCCGAAAAGGATTACCCGGTAAGCGTCGTAAAGGCGCGCTAACGCCCCTTCATCGCCGCGCGCGACGGCATGAAGCAGCTCAACGTCAGGAACTTCTGCTGATCCGGGTTGCACTGCCAACGACATTAGTCTCACTTGAAATACGGTCGCCGCATGATAACAAGATTGCGGTTAACATCAGAACCGGAAGCGGTAGCGACCGGGTCATAAACTCAACTTGCGCAATCGCGGTTTCAACTCACTCACAACTTGAGTCTGGACCAGGTAGCTACCGCTCCCGGTTCTGATATCGGTTTACCCACGCATTCGCTCCGGTTGGTTCGTAGATCGAGAAAGGGCGGACACTCAGGTCCACCCCTACCTATGACTCAAAGTTTATTTACCTGGTCAGGCTATCGTGATCTCTTCGCTGAGGTAAACATCCTGAATGGCGTTCAGCAATTCAACGCCTTCGCTCATTGGCCGTTGGAACGCTTTGCGGCCGGAGATGAGGCCGGTGCCGCCACCGCGCTTATTGATGACCGCGGTGCGCACCGCTTCCGCTAAATCGCTCGCGCCTTTCGATTCGCCGCCGGAGTTGATCAAACCACACCGGCCCATGTAGCAGTTGGCTACCTGGTAGCGAACCATATCGATTGGATTGTCGCTCGTGAGTTTCTCGTAAACCAGTTTGCTCGTCTTGCCGTACGACTTGCCGAGTTCTTTTTCAACTGCCGGGTAGCCACCATTTCTCTCCGGGAGTTTTTGTTTAATGATGTCTGCCTGAATCGTCACGCCCAGATGATTTGCCTGTCCGGTCAGATCCGCCGATGCATGCATATCGCCTTCAGGGGTTTTGAATTTTGAATTGCGTAGATAGCACCAGAGGATGCAGGCCATGCCGAGCTCATGTGCCTGGGCGAAGGCCGCGCTGACTTCGGTTATCTGTCGCGTCGACTCGTCGGAGCCGAAGTAGATGGTCGCGCCGACCGCTACCGCACCCATGTTATGAGCTTCCTTCACGGTGCCAAACAAAACCTGGTCAAACTTATTCGGTAGCGTTAGTAACTCGTTGTGATTGATCTTCACGATGAAGGGAATCTTGTGCGCATACTTGCGCGCGACGACACCCAGCACGCCAAACGTGGAAGCAACTGCATTGCAGCCACCTTCGATCGCCAGCTTCACAATGTTGTCAGGATCGAAATACTGCGGGTTGGGAGCAAAGGAGGCCCCGGCCGAATGCTCGATGCCCTGGTCTACCGGCAGGATTGAAAGATATCCCGTGCCCGCCAGACGACCATGCGCGAAAAGCGATTGGAGGGAACGCAATACCGCCGGCGAACGATCGGAATAACTCCAGACGCGATCAATGAAATCCGGGCCCGGCAGATTTAGCTGATCCTGGGAAATTGTTTCCGACTTGTGATCGAGCAGCGTCCGCGCGTTTTCGCCCAGAAGCTCTTCAATCCGGTCAATGGTGGTCGTTGCTCGTTGCATTTCCGTAGCCACTATTTCTGTCCTCCTGGTTGGTTGCTTGCAGTGTAAACGTGGAAAGTGTTCAGCGAATCGAAGCGATTATAGCATAGCGGCCCCGCTTCTGGCCGCGCGAGCGCCGAGCAGAATTCCCTGGCCTCTATCGCCGAATGGTCACCCTATGCAAGCCTTCTTGTATGCCGTCTGTTGTTATAGAAAGTGTGCTTGCGCCACTTCTTTGTCGTAGCTTAGAATGCGGCCCGCAGTTGCCTCAACTGTAGTACAGCCGCCCGAGCGACATCGTTTACGAGTAAGGCTCACGAGTAAGTCCGTCGACGAACGTTCTAGCCCAGTGTCCACCGCATCCCCGGTTCGAAAGGATTTAGTCATGAAATCAATGCCTCGCCTCCTGCTGCCGTTGTTCATCCTCAGTCTTGGTCTGGTTTTGCCGTCAGCTGCTTTCGCCGGCGACGAATGGGAACCGGTCAACCCCGCTGACCTTTCGTCCAAGACCGCCGTGGTCGATAAGGACGCCGATGCCGAAGCTGTTTTCTGGAAGGTTCGCGTCGCAGACGACCTTGAAGGTGGTGACCCGCGTACCGTGCTCAACCATTATATTCGCATCAAGATCTTCACCGATCGCGGCCGGGAGGCGTATAGCAAGGTCGATATTCCTTACCTGACGAGAACGGACATCAAAGACGTGGCGGCGCGCACTATCAAGCCCGACGGCAGCATTGTTGAATTGAAGAAAGAAGACGTTTTTGAGAAAACGATCGTCAAGGTCAACGGTCTCAAGCTCAAGGCAAAGTCATTTGCTATGCCCGGCGTGGAGACGGGCGCAATTGTAGAATACCGTTGGCGCGAGGTTCGGAATAACACCATTACCTTCTATGATCGGTTTGAACTCCAGCGGGATATTCCCGTGCGCCTGGTCGAGTATCATCTTAAGCCTGCTCACTTCGATACCTTTACGAGCATCGGCATGAATGCCAGAACTTATCACGGGAACACCACTCCCTTCGTAAAAGAAAAGGACGGTTTTTTTCTCACGACCATGAGCAACGTTCCAGCTTTCCGTGAAGAGCCGCGGATGCCTCC
>JBGQJH010000029.1:0-11911 GCA_041498935.1 Pyrinomonadaceae bacterium
CTGGAGAAGCCGCTGGGGATGCCGTGGGCATTGGCATATTCATTTCCATTTTCTGTTGCGGAGAAGCTTGGGGCTTTGGCGAAGCTGCTGGCATTTGCATGCCTGGCATGTTCATCTGCGTCTGCGGCGGCGAAGCTTCAGACTGGGGGGATGGTTTTGACAACGAAGGCTGAGTGGGCATGTTCATGCCCGGCAGGTTGCCCATTTGGTTTTTGTTTGCGGAATTCTTTCGTGCCGGCGCTTTGTTCCGTCTTGACGCGACCCTTCGTCGATGCATCCCAGGCATCTTCATTCCGGGCATGCTCATTCCCGGCATGTTACCCATGTCGTGTTTCTTTACGGTCTGTTTCTTTCGCGTTGTTGTCTTTCTCTTTCGTGATGTCGTCTTTGACTTGGATTTCGCCTTTGGTTTACTCATCCCCGGCATGTTGGACATATCGTGTTGCGAAAATGCGGTTTGGCCAATCGCGAACGACAAGATTAGTGCAGCGAACAAAATCAAGTGCTGGTACTGCGAAAACATCTTATTCATGATTCCCTACCTTGCTTGATGGCGCGGGCGTTTCACGCGCAAAGAAACTCGGAAACGCCCGCGACCTCTTACTCCCCTGGCTAACTCTTTGGCTTCTCCTGCATGTCGTGCTTCATCTTCATGTCGCAAGAATCACCACCACAGCAGCAGCATCCGTCTTTCGCCGCATGGTTTTTCGCGTCATGCTTCATCTTCATGTCGCAAGAATCGCCTTTGCAGCAACCTCCAGCCATTGCGCAACACGACTCCGTCTCTTTCTTTTGATCGGTTTGCGTCGCGTTCTGAGCAAAGCCGATGCTTGAAACAGCCAGGCCGATTCCGAGCACAAGGCCCAGAGCAAATCCTTTGAAGTTCTTCATTTGTATTCTCCTGTCTAAGAAGATCATTGCCTCGATATCAGCGGCGGGGTCCCCTGCGGGGCAGTCCCGCTGCGGCGCCAAACACACTGATACCCGTTAAGTAGGACAGACATTTCTTGTCTGTCTCTGCTCGGTCGACAGGCCTCAGATTTCTAGATCAGGAAAACACAGCAGCGGAGGTAGGTATGTCCGCGATTAGGTAAGACGAGCGGCGGCGATAGAGTCGCCGTATGCTCTTGAAAATGTGGCAGAGTGTTGTTCGCGCGCGTGAGCGGGAGCGCGCTGCTTGATTGATCAGGTCTTCCTTTCGAGAGGGCAGCCGTGGCATTCACAGCCAGCGGGCAATCCATCATCGTGGACAAGGGCGCTGCCAACCCCGCAACGACACCGTTGACGAATGGCAGGGCGGCAGTCCTGGAATTTGTCGCTGAGTTCGCAGGCGCGGCAGGCTTTGACGCAGAATGGGCCGCAGGTTTAACGCCGTGTCTGGAGCAACAGTCGTGCGAGTGCATCGAAGCACAAGCATCTCCAGACACGACTATGGCTGCAGAGTTGGCCGGCGACATGGCCTCGTTTGCAGCCGCCTCAGCAACCATATTCTCGCAGCCAAGCATGCAGCCGCCGCCCGCCATCCAAAAAGCAACAGCAAGCGCAAGCGTCACCCGAACAATTCTTGTAGAGGAGAGCAACCTCATTGCGATGCTCAGTCTAAACCGCGCACGCATCTGCTGTCGAGGCACGATGTGTAGCTGGGTATCAGAACCGGGAGCAGTAGCGACCGGGTCGTTCCTGTCGCGCTGCTTATTCGGTAGAGAGGCGACCCCGGTCGCTACTGCTCCCGGTTCTGATTTGTGAGGACGCCTCCTGGCATCAACCGCGGACTTTCGTTAGACTGATTTCCTGACGTAGTCGAACATCTGATTGAAAGGTAGAATTTCTGCGCACGAGAGAGGTTTAGCATGGGGATTGATAGAGACCATATTCAAAGTCAGGATGAAACGGGCGAGCCGGCGCCGATAGATCAAGTCGAAGGGCGCGTCGAAGCTGAGATGGAGAAACTAAAGGGCGAAGCAAAGAAGCTGGTGGCCGATGGCTTGCAGGACGATGAGCTGGCGCGTGAGGGTGAGCGAATGATGGAAGAAGCCGAGCGCAAACTGAACCGGGAAAAAGATTCAGCGTGAACTCAATCTCAGATCTCAAATCTCAGACATCTGATTCAATCTCAAATCTGAGATCCCATCCCACTTAGTCAGCCGCAGCCTTGTCGTTAAGCGCTTCCTGAATAGCTTCTCTTATTTGTGGCAGAGTGTTTGTCGGACTAAAGCCCACGAATCGCTTAACAACGCGGCCACTGCGTGAGATTACAAAGCTTTGTGGTATCGCGTCGCGCCCTTGCATCAAAGTGATCGCGACCTCCTGACCTGACCAGCCAACTCTATAATCCACATTGTAGTTGTGAACAAACTCGCGGACGGCGTCAGCGGAGTCTTCGGGATCCTCGGTCGATAGACCGACGATCTCTACTCCCTGCGCGCGAAACTCTTTGTGCAGCTTTACCAGCTCAGGGGTTTCCAGGCGGCACGGACCACACCACGTAGCCCACAAGTTTACGAGCAAAACTTTGCCTGAGTAGCTTGAAAGCTTTATCGGCGCGCCGGTCACGGCTTTGAGTTCGGCATCAACTACACTGGCGGGTAAGATAGTAATCGGCGCCGGAGCGGCGTTTCTCGCGGGCGGCGCACTTCCAGCTCTGCCATTCCCGGCAACGCCCGGCGGTGACTTATGAGCTTCGTCCCCGGAAGTGCAACTGGAAATCCCAACAGCCGCCAGCAGCGAGAGCACCAGAATGGTGAACGCCAGGCGTGCCGGCGTCCACAAGGTTTTCCCGCTGTTGGTATTCTTGTTTTCTGACATTTCTTACTTACTAACGATCATGTCCTCGCCTGAAGCATATCATTCAAAACCCTTTGATGTAACTTGAGGGTCAGGAGCACGCCTTATCGGACATCAAACTGATCTCTTACCAGATCTACCGGCCCTTGCCAAATCTGAACGACTCGAGAATGACTGGCGTCTGCCCTTTCTCGCCTACATCTTCGACGCCGGTTAATTCGGGGGCAAGCGAGGTTGTAAACATCGTGAGGATTGCGCCAGTCTTATCACCCTCGACGCCGGTCGGCACAAACACCACGCGTCCCCATAATTGCAGATCCCCTTTTACCGTACCCTTCGAAACGCCCACCCATCTAAACTCATAGGCATCCAGCGAATTAATTTTTGTAGGTCCTTCAGATACCTTGTGGTACTCAGGGAAGGCCTTAGCTAGACTCGCACTGAATTCCTCCACTTGCGTGGGATAGTTTGGCAGATCCGAGGCAAACGTTCCTTTGCTCTCGTACCAACGAACCGCGAAGTTCTCTTGCGTAAAATCGGGCGGTAACCTTCTTTCAACTTTCGCAAAGTTACCAGAACCAGATGTTCCTGCCTTCGGGTCCACCACCCAGTTGTCTGAATAGTAGAACGAGAAATCGAAGTAATGCTCGGCTAGTTTTCCATCAAGGTTCGCTTGTGAGTTTGTAAACTTGGTGGTATTCGGCGGCGCTACAAACTCGCTTTCAGTTTTCTCGCCCTCAGTTTTCGTCTCGGCTGTATTAGTGTTGGCGTTGTTGTTTACGTTGTTGTTTACATTGTTGTCCAGGTTCTCGTTTTCATTTTGTCTTACCACGATGGGCCGCTCAGACCTCATCTGGTCAAGCCGCGGCTTGATCACGAGGAAGAAGGCAGCGACTACTGCGCCCGCTCCCAGAATAAGGAGCAACAGTAATAGACCGAGGATCAGCGGCAGCTTTGACTTCTTCCTGGGCAGCGCGCCGGATACTGGCGGCGGGGCGCTTGGCGGCTGCGCTTGCGGCTGCGCTTGCGGTGGCACTTGCGGCTGCGCTTGCGGCGGCGCTGTCGCGGGCGACCGCGGTGGCAAATTAGAAGCAGTGGCCGAACCGGTGGGGCCGGTCTGTTTGGGAAACACGACGGTCGGAGCAGAAGCCGCGATGGTTTCGTCCAAATCGGGCAGCTGGTTGCTAATCGGCTTTGTCGGCGGCTCAACCGGAACTCCCACGTTGGTGGCGCTCTGAATCGTGGCGTTGGGATCGAAAGGTTTGTCAGCAGTCACCAACAAGCCGCCATCGACGGTGCAAAATTTCTGATTGTCGTCGGGAAAATTACGATTACACTTCGGGCAACGCTTCATGAGAGAGATCTGCTCCTTATGTTTAGAGTTCTAGCCTCAGCTTGCCGCTTACCAATCAGCCACCGAAAAGTTGAACTCTGAACTTTTTTCTTCAACTTGAATCTGGTTGGCGTTAGTGCGCTTTCGCAAGTTTCTGTTCCAGTTCCTTGTTTTCGGGATCGAGCTCCAACGCTCTCTTGTAAGCACGGGCAGCACTGGGTTTCTTCCTGGCTTTCATATAACCATCGCCTACACCTTCAAAACCGTAGATGCCCGCCAGTTGCTTTCGATCGCCCGGTGATGCAAACCCCGCGGCCCGCTCGTAAGTTACCTCTGCTTCTTCAAAACGATCCAGCGCCAGATAGGTACGACCGAGAAGATTGAAAGGTTGGAAAGCGCGCGGACTCACTTCAGTGGCGAGCTTCAAATACGGCTCGGATTCCTCGTATCGCTTAAAGACCACCAGCATCCGGCCCATCAAATAAAGCGCAGTCGGATTACGCGCATCAAGTTCGAGCGCACGTTTCAAAACAGGTTCCGAGTTTTGCCATTGCTGTTCGGCCTGTAGCGATTCAGCAATCAGATTCAAGGTTGCTGGATCTTTCGCCAGTCGCATCGCTTGTCCATAAAGTGACTCCGCCTCGTCGTTTCGTCCTAATCGGCGCAGGACACGCGCGAGATGTGCATAGGCCACCGGAAACTGAGGGTCGAGTTCCACCGCGCGGCGGTAGGCATTTTCCGTTTCATTGTTGAACAAGCCACGCGCCTGCAAGGCAACGCCCAATCGATCCCAGGCGACCGCATTCTTTGGGTCAAGCTGCACTGCCCGCCGGGCAAAACTCTCAGCGTCTGCGAAGCGTTTCGCATTGCTCGCGCCGGTCCGCGGTTGCACCAAAACCACACTCAACGCGACCAGCACGTCTACATCTGACGGGCTCCAGAGCGCGGCGTTGCGGTAGGCAACCTCCGCCTCCTCCCAGCGTTGTTGGTCGGAATAAATATTGCCAAGACCGTAAGCCGCGCGCCCATTGTTGGGCTTGAGTTTGAGAATGCTTTGGTAGGCGGCCTCCGCTTCGGCGAAGCGCCGCGCATCGCGAAACTGGTTTCCCTTGTCCAACAAGTCTTCAATTCGATCTTCGACGCCTGTACTGGTCGCTCCCGATGCGTGCGAAGGGGAACCGCGCCGAACGACGGGCGCTGGCCGGTTAGTGCGTTTCTTGGCCTCCGGGTTTTTGGGTCTGAAAATTCCCGCGGCGCCACCGACGTCCACGCCGATGTCCTGTCCCAGGGCGCACACGCCAAACGACAAACTCAGGGAAAGCACAACAAACGCTAAAACTGACCGAAAAATCGAGGAAGCTTTCATCGATTCTCTCCTGGTTAATTGGCGATTGTAGTCTCAATCACACGCGACGATAAACTGGCAGATAACATCTTCACGAGGCTATTGAACCGTGGCGGATTGTAGCCCAGTTGCGGAAGATGAGCTAATTGGCAGTGCGTTTGCTGCTGGGTTTAGAGTCCAAGCCTTAGCTTGTCTTCTTCTACGTCAACTGAAACTGTCGCTACTGAGCTGAGCGCGCCAGGCGAAAGCCGAAAGTCGGATGCCTCAGCGTGGGGTCATACCAATCTCGATACGTCGCCGAGATAGGTATTTGCGCATCGTTTGGATCGCTTGCATAGGACCCTCCGCGAATTACCAGCCAGTCCTTGTTTGCTGCCGGGATCTGCAAGCCACTATAGACAGACGCTTTGGAAGAGGTCCACTCCCAAACGTTTCCAATTAGATCCAACACTCCCCAGCGATTCTTACCTTCAGGATAAGAACCGACCGGTCTGGGACTAGCCCCCTTCACCACCGCCCGCCTTTCTTCCCAGGAGTCTCCCCAGGGGAAGGACTTATACTGGCCGCCACCGCGTGCGGCAAACTCCCATTCTTCTTCGGTTGGCAGACGATAGGTGACTCCGTCACGTTTCGAACGCCAGGCTGCAAAGGCTTCTGCGTCTCTTGCGGATACGTTTTCAACCGGCCAGCGCTCCTGACCCGCCAACGGTCTTCCTTTGAGCCAGTCGCCTGGTGCCGCATAATTCATGTCACGCACAAACTCCGCGTACTCACCGTTGGTCACTTCCGTGCGATCGATCAGAAACTTCTGAACGGTTACAGCGTGTTCCGGTCGTTCCTGTGGCGGTCCATCGTTTCGGCCCATCTGGAATGTTCCGCCCGGAATCTCGATCATGTCCGTAGTGATTGGCGCGTCGGTTCCGCTCGTGGGTTTCGGTGTCGGATTGTTTCCGTTAGTGTTTATGCCGGGCGCTGGTCTCGACCGCATTAGGAAATACGCACCGGTGCCGCCGCCAATCAACAGAACAACCAGTACGACCGCGCCGATCAGCAACATCGAATTGCTCTTCGACTTCGGGGGGATTGAGACTACTAATGGCGGAGCGATGCTGTCACGGAGCGTAGCCGCCGCACCGGGAAAACTATTGTTGCTGACCGTTTCCGTTTTGATGCCTTGATGTACCTGAGTGGCTTCGGGATCGACGACCGTAGTTTGCGGCAGCGGGGGCATGCTGGTGGCCAGTCGGGCCAGCCGTTCTTCAAGTTCTTTCGCCTGGCGCTCGACTCGTTCCATTTGTTCGCGTTGCTGGCGCTCCCGTTCTTCCCGTGCTTGCTGCTCCTTGAGAATCCGTTCCTCTTGTTCTTTTCGCTTGCGCTCCTTCTCTTCCTCAGCTCTGCGGCGCTCTTCAGACTCGCGCTCCAGCTCTTCGCGCGCAACTCGCTCCTTCTCCCTTTGCTCCCGCTCGTAAGCTTCGCGCGAGGCCGCGAGCTTTGCTTGCTCTTCGGGTGCCAAAGCTGAAGAGCTAATCGTTCCGTCCATCAAGTCAAACGCCGACTCGGAAGTTGTCTGTGGCTGAGGACCGGTAGTTGAGACCGGCGCATAAATGGTTTCGTCCGGAGCGACGGAACCAGTGCCCCGCGCAGACTGTATGGTAAAGCCCCCGGCAGCCACTGCTTCTTTTAGCTCCCTGACAAAAACTTCAACCGACGGCGTTCGCGCGGAGATTTCCTTTTCCAAAGCGTGACGCACGACCGCTTCGAGCCGGGGCGGCACGTCGACGCCCGCTGATTTAAAGGTGGGCACTGGCTGCGTGAGGTGCTTCTTCATGATCGAAGGAATCGACGAACCTTTGAACGGGACATCCCCCGCGAGCATCTGGTAAAGAATAATTCCCAGGCTGTAGATGTCGGCACGAGCGTCGGGCTCATCATCCGACCATTGCTCCGGCGCCATGTAAAAAGGCGAGCCCATCATCCCGCTGGTCTTCGCTTGCACAAAAGAACCAAGCAATTCACCTGACTTGATCTTTGCCAAACCAAAATCGAGGATCTTCAAGCCTTCCGCTATCGGCTGCCCGTTTTGCGTCATGATGTTCAAAGGCTTCAGATCGCGGTGCACGATCTTTTGTCGGTGTGCTGCTCCGACGCCGGCGCCGATGGCGCAAGCGAATTCCAAGGCCCGCTCCGGCGCCATCACTTTTTCTTCGGCAAGAATGTCCTGAAGCGATCGTCCGTTAACAAACTCCATTACCAGAAAAGGCATCGTGCCGCGTACCACGCCAAAGTCAGTGACCGCGATAATGTTTTGATGGCGGATGGCCGCGGCGGCCAGAGCTTCCTGGCGAAACCGCGTGACCAGCATGGGATCGTTGCCAACCAGATCCGGCAAGATCACTTTGATGGCGTGAGACGTTTTGAGAAAAATATGCCGAGCCTGGAAAACGACTCCCATGCCACCCTGGCCCAGTCGTCGCTCCAATTGATAGCGCGCATCGAGTATGGGCTCGCCTAGCAGCGATGGCGTGGTGGCATCGCCGTCCTGCGGACAGTGGTTGACTTCGTCAGGGAAACAGCGCCTACAGGCTGGACATTCTTTCATTTATTGGCTCAGTACAACGCGGAACGACGGCAAGAAGGATTCCGCGACTACAAATTGACAAACATGGCAGCCGCGGGTTGATTCTAACGGCAGCGGTGGGGAGCAAGCAACCAACAAGACGCCTTCCAGCAATGCTTTGAGGCCGAAAGAGACCCTGTTTCTTAAATCGCGACGTCTTTCCTGGGACCTTGCATCGTGGGTCGACAAATACAGAACCGGGAGCAGTAGCGACCGGGTAGCGCGTGCAGTAGAGAATACCGTATCAATTCCCGGCGCAACTTTTTTTACGGTCGCTAGGGCTCCCAGTGTTTTGTATCGAACGCGCCACCCGGTCGCTACGCGCCACCCGGTCGCTACTGCTCCCGGTTCTGTATTTATCGACCCACGATGCATCTCTATCGCAACACGACATTCACCAGCCGCTGTGGCACAACAATGACTTTGACAACCTCGTGCCCCTCAATCAAGCTGCGAATTTTCTCGTCGTTGAGCGCCGCGGTGCGCAGTTCTGCTTCCGTGACTTCCGGCGCAGCCAACACCCGCGAACGCAATTTCCCGTTTACTTGAATCGGAATCTCGAGTTCCTCGCACCGGGCCAATTCCGGATCGGCCTGCGGCCAACGCGCGGACTGCAACAATCCACCCTTATGGCCCAGCTTCTCCCACATCTCCTCGGCGATGTGTGGCGAGAAAGGCGCGAGCATCAGCACTAAACTCTCCAATGCCTCGCGCACCGCAAACACATCACCGGCTGAGGCGGTACCGGGATCGGCGTTAAAGTCGCCGAACTCATTGAACAACTCCATCAAGGCTGCCACGATCGTGTTCAGGTGCAGTTCTTCAAAGTCGCTCGTCACCTTGGCGATGGTCTGGTGAGTCTTGCGTCGTAACGCTCGCGCGCCGGCACTCGATTCGCCATTCGATTCGCCAGTCGAGTTTTGGCCCGGCGACACACCTGCGTTATTCGACAAACGCTCGTGCCAGCGCCAAACCATCGTGTAAACGCGCCGCAGGAATCTGACCGCGCCTTCGATCCCGGTTTCGGACCAACGCAGTTCGTTTTCAACCGGCGCCGCAAAAAGAATGAACAGGCGCGCCGCGTCCGCGCCAAAGGCCGCAATCATTTCGTCGGGATCGACACCATTGCCGAGACTCTTCGACATTGCCTTCCACTCGTCAGTTCCTTCAACGCGATTCGTCACCATTCCCTGCGTCAGCAGTTTCTTCACCGGCTCGTCAAAAGAAACCAGACCGATGTCGCGCATAAACTTCGTCCAGAAGCGCGTGTAGATCAAATGCATGACGGCGTGGGAGTCGCCGCCGATATACTGATCTACGGGCGTCCACTGTTTGGCAACTGCAGGATCAAAAGCCGCCGAATCGTTCTTCGGATCGCAATAACGGAAGAAGTACCAGGACGAATCCACAAACGTATCCATAGTGTCGGTGTCGCGCTTCGCTTCACCGCCACACTTCGGGCAGGTCGTATTAACAAAATCCGCTACGCCGGCCAACGGAGATTCACCGGAACCCGTAAACTCCGCATGATCGGGCAACTGGACCGGCAAGTCTTTTTCAGGCACCGCCTCCATGCCACACTTTTCGCAGTAGATAATAGGAACGGGCGCGCCCCAGAATCGCTGGCGCGAAACACCCCAATCGCGTATGCGATAGGTCACGGCCGCTTCTCCGAAGCCGTGTTCTGCCGCGTATTTGGCCATCTCCACGATCGCGTCCTGAGAAAGTTTCCCGCTCCAATCACCGGAATTGACCAGAATGCCATAGTCGGTGAAGGCGTGTGGCATCGCGATGGATTGATCCGCGCTCAGAGGGTCATGGACAATTGATTCCTGTTCGTGGGAGATGCGCTCGATCACCCGGCGGATCGGCAACGAATATTTTTGCGCGAACTCGAA
The DNA here is from genome assembly GCA_041498935.1 of Pyrinomonadaceae bacterium. Taxonomy (GTDB): domain Bacteria; phylum Acidobacteriota; class Blastocatellia; order Pyrinomonadales; family Pyrinomonadaceae; genus PSRF01. Next base: position 9,978 of record JBGQJH010000029.1, read on the forward strand.
ATCCCGTTCGTCATGTGCCGGAACGCTCATCACCGCGCCGGTGCCATACTCGAGCAGCACATAGTTTGCCACCCACACCGGTATGCTCTCGCCGCTGAAAGAATTGAGGGCAAGAACGCCGGTGTTGATTCCTTCCTTCTGCTCTTCCTCCTCGACGATGCGGCCGCGGGTTGCCTTTTCAGATTTCACTTTCCGGGCAAACGCCATCACCTCGTCCTTCAATGGTGATGCTTCCAACAGTTCATCAATGAGCGGATGCTCGGCTGAAAGCACGATGGCGGTGGCGCCGAAGATCGTGTCGATGCGCGTCGTGAACACACGAATCTTTTTATCGCTGTTCTTTACCGGGAAGTCGATATACGCGCCTTCGCTGCGGCCCACCCAATCGCGCTGGCGCTTGAGTACCTTCTCGGGCCAACTACTCTCGATTTGCTTGATGTGATCTACGAGCTGCCCCGCGTATTCAGTTATGCGGAGAAACCACTGCTCGAGATCTCGCTTCTCCACCTCTGCGCCACAACGCCAGCAGACGCCGCCAGAAGACTGTTCATTGGACAGCACCGTGCTCTCTTTCGGGCACCAGTTAACCGGCGACTTCTTTTTGTAAGCCAAACCGCGCTCATACATTTTCAGAAAGAACCACTGGTCCCACTTGTAATAATCCGGGCGGTGCGCGGCAATCTCGCGCGACCAGTCGTAGCTGATTCCCAAACGCTTGAACTGCCCGCGCATGAGCGCAATGTTCTCTTCCGTCCAATCGCGCGGATTAACCCCGCGCTTGATCGCGGCTTGCTCGGCCGGCTGGCCAAAGCTGTCCCAGCCAATAGGATGCAGCACGTTAAAACCCTGTAGACGTTTGTACCAGGCCAGCGCATCACCGATGGAATAGTTGCGCACGTGGCCCATGTGCAGAAAGCCTGACGGGTAAGGCAACATCTCGAGACAATAAAACTTTGGGCGCGGGTCGTCGTCAGTAGCCTGGAAGGCTTTGGTCTGCTCCCAGTGTTGCTGCCACTTCTGCTCTATGCTTTCCGGAAAATATTTTTCGTCCATGGCTATTCCTATCGTGACGGTGTCTACACTTAACACGAATTCTGACGAACGCACAAAGCATCAGCGCTTTAACTTTGCGGTTGTGGTAGGGGCGCACCTATGTGCGCACCCCCTGGGCGGACACGCAGGTCCACCCCTACCCTCATCGCTGCGTCCGCAGCCACCAATTGTTGAGTAGGAGTTCGCCGCCCCGCTAAACCGCGCGTCGAAATACGCGGCGCAGAAGCGGCACCGTTAGGAGGAGTTTGGTAAGTGGCTTATGCCGAACTGTCATTATGCAACTATTCTAGCGAAGCTTATGAAAGCTGTCCAACGTTCGCGTTGATGGGGAATTAGTGATCGGACCAATATGGCAGAAGCGACGAGCGCCGGGTGAAGGCCACCTTTGATCGGAGCGTGGAAACCGATGCGAGACCTCCGATTGTTAGATTGCTTCATTGCCTCATTGATTCATTACTTCCTGGTAAGTTTTGCGGTCCTCTGGGAAGCAGCAAAGATCGCGAGCAGCTCGTTTGCTTCGTGCCTCTTCAGTTTTCGGTGGTGATCTAAACAACTTCACGATTCGAATCGCAAATTGTTTAGTTCGGCCCTGTAATATTGATGCTCGAGTAATCACTTGGCCAATAAATGAATCAGTGAGCCAATGAATAAATGGATCAATGCTTCTCCACCGCTTCCATCACGCGCAGCATGTTGCCGCCAAGAATCTTGTCGACGTCGCTTTCCGAATAGCCGCGCCGCAGCAGCTCACGCGTCAGGTTGGGCAGATCGGCGACGGAAGCCAGGTCAACCAGCGTCGCTTGAATTCCGTCAAAATCAGAACCGATACCTACGTGGTCGATGCGAACCAACTTTACGATGTGGTCGATGTGATCGACCAG
>JBGQJH010000030.1:0-11771 GCA_041498935.1 Pyrinomonadaceae bacterium
AGGTTTAGTTCATACGCCTTATCAGCGATGTCATACTCGGCCAGCACGATCGAAGCGGCGCCAAACGTATCAGTCTCGATGACGTCACAACCAACTTCAAGAAACCCGGCATGAACTTTCTCCACTGCCTCCGGCTTGGTTACGACCAGATACTCGTTACAGCCATCCAGCCCGCCGAAATCATCAGGGGTCAGATTCTGCACCTGAATATTGGTGCCCATCGCGCCGTCAAAGACGACGATGCGTTCTTTTAGAGTGTCGAGAAAGCTAGCCATTGAAGAAGTAAATCGTTAATCGTGAATAGTAGGAACCGCCGGCACTCGGTCCCAGGTACTCCCCGAAGTTGATCATAAATCGCGATGGTTAAGAAGTCCCGTCTGTACTATTCACGATTTACGATTCACTATTTACGAGGAAAGCCCCGCGCTGAACAACGCGGGGCTTTCCTAAAACCCTATTCGATTAGTCTCCGGAAAGACTCGCCGAGCTGTTTAGCGGATTGTTTTTCGTGGCCGCAAGTCGCCTTAACTCACCACGTTTTGTCCCGACCGTTATTGAAACATCGCGGTTCAACACTGTCAAGGCTTGAGTCTGATCGCCTCCCGGGCCCCGGTTCTAACGACTGACAGGTGGGAGCCTCGGCCGCATTCGCTATTTACCATTTACCATTTACCATTTACCATCCTTATCCATGCGACGCGCCATCTATCCCGGCTCATTCGATCCAGTCACCAATGGTCATCTCGACATCATCGAGCGTGGCTGCAAACTCTTCGATGAAATAATCATCGCCATACTGCTAAACCCGGACAAGCAGCCTTTCTTCTCGATCGAAGAGCGTCGCGGCATGCTTGAAGAAGTACTCAAGACAATTGAGCGCCGCAAGTGCGTGTTACGCGTGGACGATTTCGAGGGACTGCTGGTCCACTACGCTGTCGCGCAACAGGCCCACGCAATTGTGCGCGGCATCCGAGCTATTTCCGATTACGAATACGAATTGCAGATGGCCTTGATGAATCGTCGCCTCGAGCCGAGCATCGAGACGGTGTTCATGATGCCCGCGGAAACCTACTCGTACGTCAGTTCGCGGCTCGTGAAAGAAGTCTTCCTGTTGGGCGGAGAACTTGATGGACTCGTTCCGCCCCTGGTTGAAGCACGGATGAAAGAGAAAGTTTCAAAAGGTTGACTAGATTCGGACGAAGCCGGTTCTGACAGCAACCCATTCGAAACGAGATTCATGACCACAAAACCCGCTGGTTCCTTATTTCGAGCTTCCGACAATGTGGCAAAGATGCAGGCGTCGTCGACGCTCGCGGCGATGCAGGCAGCCGAGGCCCTGCGGGCCGCCGGCGAAAACGTCGTGGACTTCGGCGCCGGCGAACCGGATTTCGACACGCCAGAAAACATCAAGCGCGCGGGGGCGGAAGCGATGCGCGCCGGCAAGACGAAGTACACATCCACCGGCGGCACGCGGGAACTACAGCAAGCGATCATTGATTTCTACGCACGGTCGTTCGGAGCAAACTACGAGCGTTCCGAGGTGATGGCTAGCTCCGGCGGCAAACAAGCGATCTTCAATGCGGTTGTCAGTTTGATCAATCCGGGCGATGAGGTTTTGCTGGCGAAGCCTTACTGGGTTACGTTTCCTGAAGTCGTAGTTTTTGCTCGCGGAGTGCCGGTCTTTATCGAGACTGAAGAGACCGGGTTCGTGTTAAGCGCGGCACAAGTGGAGCGTGCGATCACGCCGCGCACGAAACTCATCATCCTCAATTCGCCGTGCAATCCGTCAGGTCGAGTGATTCCCCCGGCGGAGTTTCAACGAATCATGAGGCTCCTCGCCGAACGCGGCATCTACGTTATTTCCGACGAGTGTTATTTGCGCTTCGTTTATCCGCCCGCTCAGGTCTTCAGCGCAGCCAGCCTGCCGTCTGAGCTGCGCGCCCGGCTTTGCATTGCCGGGTCGTTCTCAAAAACATATGCGATGACTGGTTGGCGCGTCGGCTACGCTCTCGCTCCTCGCGAATGGACTCGCGAAATGTTAAAGGTGCAGGGCCACTCGACAAGTAATCCCAATTCAATAGCCCAGAGCGCGGCGGTTGAAGCGCTGAATGGTCCGCAGGATTCGGTGGCGGCGATGTTGGCGGAATACACAGCGCGACGCGAGTGGCTACTTAACGCATTGAAGGAGATTCCCCGCCTTAGTTGTAATGAGCCAGAAGGCGCGTTCTATGCCTTTCCGAGCGTGCGCGAGTGCCTGGGCAGCGAGGTAAGGACTTCCGCGGATTTCGCTGCACGCCTGCTGGCCGAGGAGCAGACAGTCGTCACTGATGGCGCCGGCTTTGGCGCCGACGGTTACTTGCGCATTTCCTACGCCACATCGATGGAGCAGTTGCGAGAAGGTGTAACCCGAATCAAGCGCTTCGTCGAACGGCTTAACAGTTGACCGCCGATTCCTGGCCGCAGATGAATTAATGGACATACAAAAAGGGCGCCGACTGAATTACAGTTGGGCGCTCTCTCGGTTTCATCCAGATTCTTTAATAAAGGTTGAAGTTGTATTCCAACTGGATGTACATCGAAACCGCGTGTCCGTCCTTCGTAGCGGGAACAAACCTGATGTTCCGCGCCGCGGCGATCGCCCGGTCGGTTAATCCATACGGAAGTCCGGAGACGGCGTGAATGTTGCTCACCTGACCGCCCGACGTAAAGACCGCTCGCAGTACAACCGTTCCTGTTACCTGATTCTTTCGTGCTTCTTCAGTGTACTGCGGCTCCGGCTTGGAAAGAACGCGAGCCTTTGTACTGACCTCTCTGCTACTGAAGGTTTTGTTGTAGTCGGTTCCGCCGCCGCCACCGCCGGGTCCGCCACCACCTTCGTGATAATCACCACCGCCCATATTGCCGCCACGGCCGGGACCAATGCCGCCGCCTTCACCCGGTCCGATACCTCCACCCTTGCCTGTGCCGATACCGCCACCCGTGCCGGGCCCTGACGACACGTCAGTGCTCTTGGATTTGGGGTCGCCGTAAGCGAGATTCCGTGCGTCAGGTGGGACCAACATCGGATCCACGACTATGGTTGCCGCCACCGGCAGCACCGGGTTTTTTATCGTGGGCGGATGGGGGTCAGGCGCGACCACCTGGGGCACCGTCAACGATGCCTGGGGAGTCTTGCCAAACGAAGCGGGCTTTTGTTCTTCGCGGCCGCCACCGCCGCCACCGCCCGGCTTCTCCTGTTTTGGCTTGCTGCCGCCGCCTTTGCCCTTGTTTAGCCCGGCAGTACCCTCGTCGGGCGTTGGCTGCTCATTAGGAATATCAATAAACTGTTGGACCACGTCCGGTTGCTCTGCCTGCTGTCTCTCCAGCATTCGTTTTTGCAAGAAATTGAAAAAGACAAAGCCCCCTATTATGAGGATAAAGACTGAAAACGCCGCAACCATGCCAAGTACCGCGTAGATCGACTCAGCATCAGGTGCGCCCAATACTGCCCCACTCTGACTCTTGCGAAGCCAGACTGCAAACATGACGGCGAGAACTACCCCGGTCGTCAAAGCAAAAGCTATGAAGGTTGTTAGAGAGATACCGCCCGGTTGCGCGCGGTCAAGCAGACCAATTACCCCTACCAAACCGACCATGGCAAGAATCGCCACGATCAAGCCGAGCATCACGTTGCGATTGCCAAAAAACTTCGAGGCCATCTGCCCGTAGCCGACCAGCGACCGTTTCGTAAATCCAAACGGGTCACGCTTAAATTCAGGCCACGTTAGCTGATACTCGTGGGCAACATCCGCAAGTTCTTGAGCCAGTCTGCCAACCAAGCCCGCGTCGTCGATGATGGTCAAATGAAGCTCGCCGCGCGGCATCAGGGCCGTGGAGCCACCACCAGCCAGGACCGGCGCGTCCAAATTGACAGGGTCGGTGAAACTGGCGGAGTCGGCAACCTTATTCTCAGGCCCGGAGACCAGCACTTTCAGAGGAGTCCCATCCACCGGACAAAAGCTAAACTTATCCGCAAACTCCTCTTTACATGTGGAACAAAACTTCATCGTCACTACCTCGTTTTGGTTTTGGGGGAACCCTACCGAATTGGCCGCCGGGTCTGCGTTTCCCATCTCCCTATAATAACTGTTTGCAACTCGCTGATCGAGAATTTTTGATGGCTCCGGAGCAATCCAGCGGTCGAGCAAACTCTTAAGCTCGTCTTCAGAAACAAAGTTTTCTCCGGCCCCTTCGGGTGGAATCGCGCTACTCATTTCAAGCCTGCTCCAAAGTAACAATTTCCCGACTAGTATTCAATTCCCTACCAGGGTTTAAGTATGGCCGGAGCGTATTTCGCAGCCGCTCCCGGGCTCGATGGAGCCGGGATTTCACCGCCCCAACGTCAGTACCAACCATGCTCGCGATTTCGCTGAGCGTTAGGCCCTCATACTCAAAAAGAACCAACGCCTCCCTTTGCAATGGTGGCAGACTGGAGACCGCCTCCTGCACCTTCACGGAAAGCTCGTCGTCCAGCACTCTGCGCAAGGGCTCTTTGCCGACAGCGATGAATCGATCCTCCCCAAGTTCTTCTATCGCCGACTCTCTACCCGAGTTCCGCAGCTGCTTCAACCAAAGATTGCGCGCCGCTGAAAACAGATATGTGCGCATCGATGCCCGCCCCGGCAGGAAGTTTTCCGGCTTCTTTATCAAACTCAAGAAACAGTCGTGGGTAATGTCCTCGGCCACCTCAACAGATCCTGAAAGCCGGTAAGAAAATCGGAAAATCGCGCTGCGGTGCCGTGTATATAACTCGTTGAAAGCCGCCGAGTCACCAGCTCCTGCCCTCTCAAGCAAAAGTCCGTCTGTGGTTCTATCTGGCAATCGGCACTCGATTCTGTAGGAATCGCTTCCTAATATTATTACCGAAAAAGGGCCAAAAGATACGCCCTTTCCTCAAACTCTGGGCTTGTTGCGGCCTGGTTTCAAACACCGACCTGTGAAACGCCGCGGCTGACAGCAGCGGATTTGTGACCAATAAACCTCCGAACGCGGCGAATACTGTTCAAACCAAGGCGTTGGATGCATTTAGAAGCCAAACGGTTTGACGACTAAATATCCGCATTCTGCGAACGGTTGACGAGCAAATATCGCGCATCTAAGATGTTTTGCTCTCTCTGTCGCTAATTCGAGTCTTGTCTAAGATCGCGATTGCACAACAGGCTTGCACCTATGAACCTGGTCGCACTTAAGAGTTTCCTAAGAAAAGCAGTCCCTGCTGTGTGCCTGCTGGCTTTGCTGCATTTGACCGTTCCGGCGCAGGTTCCAATTGAGCCTGCGCGCAACCGGCTGCTCAATGGCCTGCGAGTGCTCATCTGGAGCCGTCCGGGCGATCAGGATGTGTTGCTGAAGCTTCGCGTGCATGGCGGCGCGGCCTTCGACCTGGCGGGCAAGGCCGGCAGCATGGCGCTTCTGGGAGACATTCTCTTTCCCGACCCTACCACACGCGAATACTTTACCGAGGAGATGCAGGGACGTCTGAACGTTACGACCAACTACGACTCGTTGACGATCACTATGCAGGGCCGAGCCCGCGAGTTCGAACGAATCGTTGAGATTTTACGAACAGCGCTGATCACAACTCAGTTAACCCCGGAAAACGTCGCGAAGGTTCGTGAGGGGCGCATTAAGATTGTCAAGGAAACGAGCATCTCGCCGGCGATGCTGGCTGATCGCGCGATCGCCACGCGACTGTTTGGAGATTTCCCTTATGGCCGCCCTTACGGGGGTAGCGTTGAATCGCTGGAACGAGTGGATAGAGCTGATCTCATGCTGGCACGCGAGCGATTCTTGAACCCGAATAATTCCACGCTCACAATCGTCGGAGGCGTTCAACCTAACCGCGCGATGCGGGCGCTGCGCCAACTGCTGGGCGTTTGGCGCAAGAGTGAACAGACGGTGCCGGCAACCTTTCGCCAGCCGGCCGCCCCCGACGCGCGTACGCTGATAGTTAATGCACCAGCCGACCAGAGTGTTGAGGTTAGACTAGCGGTGCGAGGTTTTAGCAGGCAGGATGCGGACGCGCCGGCGGCGGGATTACTGGCGATATTGGCGCGCCAGCGATGGGAGAAGCTTCTCCCTGAACTCGCGCGCAGCCCTATGTTTGTCAGGCATGACGCCTTCACGCTGCCGGGGATGTTCGTGATGGGTGCCAGCGTTGATAGTGTACTTGCCGGCAAGACTCTTGCTACCGCGCGGGAGGCTATGCAGTCTTTGGTGAGTTCACCCGTAACGACCGCTGAGCTGGAACAGGCAAAGAGACAGGCAGTGACGCTTGCTAACAGGGAGCTTGCCACACCCGATGGAATGGCCGACGCCTGGCTCGATGCTGATACTTATGGACTTCCCTCAGTAGCAGAAGAAATGCGCGCACTGAACGCCGTATCGCCGAGTGATCTTGAACGAGCCGCGACTCGGCTTTTTCGTGATGCCGCTGTCGCCTCAGTGGTAGCAGGCAACTCCGACGTGGTGAAAACCCAGATTGCGCCCTTTGCAAAGGTGGAGATCATGGGTGAAATCGACGCCAAGCCCGAAACCAAATCAGATCCGAATGCGAAACCTCAAACCAAATCTCCTACGAAACCTGAGTAATCACAAATCATTCGCAATCTACCTGCAACCAAATCGACACCGACTTCCGGTTAACTGTGTCTGACAAAGAAAGCGCAACTAGACTTGAGCAAGCGCGCCGCGTCCGCGAGATGTTTGCGACTATCGCCTCTCGCTACGATCTCTTAAATCACCTGCTGTCAGGCAACATTGATAAGAGGTGGCGACGTCTGGTCGCGAAAAAACTTTTCGCAGCTCTTCCGCCTGCTCCCTTTATTCGTGGTGAGGCTCGCATCTTAGATGTGGCCTGCGGCACGGGTGACCTTTCACTCACGCTGTTTGATAGTGGCGAGGCACGAATTGTCGGCATAGACTTTTGCCGGCCGATGCTCGACATAGCCGCGTCGAAAGCCGCGAGGTCCGGCTTTTCGTTGCCGTTTGTTGAAGGCGACGCACTTAACCTTCCTTTTCTTGACCGTTCGTTTGAGGCGGCAACAATCGCATTCGGCCTGAGAAATCTGACGAGTGTTGACGTAGGATTCAAAGAACTCTTGCGGGTCTTGAAGCCGGGTGGCAAGGTTGCCGTTCTGGAATTCTCGAAGCCAAAGACGCCGCTCTTGCGCTCGCTTTTCAGAGTCTATTTTACGAAGTTACTGCCACTGTTTGGCGGTTTGGTCAGCGGTTCGAGGAGCGCCTATGAGTATTTGCCAGACTCAGTTTCGCGGTTCCCGGATCAGGAAGAACTGGCGGTGATGATGCAGGAAGCTGGGTTTGCTGAAGTGAGCTACCAGAATTTGACTGGCGGAATTGCGGCGCTGCATCTCGGCACGCGCCCACCTCGGTAAGACAGGAATTCCTGCCTGTCGTTTCACGAGGGGGTTATCATCAGGACGAGACAGACAGGAATGTCTGTCCTACTTCACGAAATTGGTTGCAAACAACTAGCTTTGCAACCATAAGAGCGTAGCCCGGAGGAGGGCCTTGCGGACCGCGCGGTTGTCGGGGCCACGCGATTCATTTCGGTTTTCCTTCAGGGCTACGTTCTTGTCTGCACCCCAAACAACCGTCTTCCTCACCGGCGCTATGCTATTATCCCCAGCGAATTTCATTCATTCTATTCTTTTCTTCGAGACACGCCAGAGTGCGCTCATTTTTCAAGCATAGAAGTTTTGCGGCCCTGCGGCGCCTCGCGATCTTCCTGCTCGTAGTATGGACAGTGGTTTCTTTGGTCACGTTGCTCATCGAACTCGTCCCGGGCGATCCGGCAGTCGCAGTCTTGGGCGAGCAGGCGACGCCGGAGCAGTTTGAGCAGTTTCGTCAGAGGCACGGTCTCGACCGTCCACCCTTTTTCTTTTCGTTTCCCAGAGATGTCGCAGGCGAGCGCCACTTTCAATGGCATGGCGCCAATAACCGTTATAGCGAATACTGGATTGCGCTGCTTCACGGCGACATGGGTCGCTCCTTTCGTACTGACAGGCCCGTTAAGGACTTGATCAGGGAACGCTACCTGGCCACTATCGAGCTTGCCCTCGCCGCTCTCCTGATCGCGATCATCATCGCCATCCCCTTAGGCGTAGTTGCTGGAAAGAACCGTGGTACGTGGATCGACAATGTCGCGTCCGTCGTTGCTCTAATAGGCATCAGCTTGCCTGGTTTTGTTATTGGTCCCCTGCTCGTCTACGTATTCGCCGTGAAGCTCGACTGGCTTCCACCCTCGGGCCGCTTCGACTTGAGTTATCTGATCTTGCCAGCCGTGACCTTAGGGGCCGCGCTTTCAGCGATCCTGACTCGCATGGTGCGTTCTTCGGTGATTGAAGAGTTGGGGGAAGACTACGTTCGCACGGCGCGCGCCAAAGGCCTCAGCGAAACCAAGGTGGTTTACAAGCATGTGTTGAAGAACGGACTTATCCCGGTGGTAACCATTTTAGGATTGCAGCTGGGCGTGCTGCTCGCCGGCGCGATCATTACGGAAAAAATTTTCGGCTGGCCCGGATTGGGGCTTCTGCTGGTAGAAGACGGTATAGGTAAACGCGATTACCGTGTCGTGCAGGGTTGCGTTCTGGTGATCAGCATGACGTATATCATCGCCAACATGCTGACGGATATGGTTTATAGGTGGCTGGATCCGCGCATTCGCGTTTCTTAAGTAATGGACTTTGGTCTTTGGTCTTAGGTCTTCGGCCTCTATTACAGCAAGTCAAAGACCTAAGACCAAAGACCTAAGACCAGAGTTCTTTATGAATCGGTTAACTATAGTCGGCCTTGTCATTGTAGCGATCTTGGTGATCGTTGCGATCTTCGCGCCATGGATCGCCACGCATGACGTGGGCGCCACAAATCTTTCCCTTCGCTATCTGCCGCCCTCCGCGCAATACTTCTTTGGCACCGACGCCACTGGTCGCGACATATTCTCTCGCGTTGTCTTTGGCGCGCGTATCTCGCTGAAAGTTGGCCTGGTGGTAGTTGCGGTTTCGGCGATAGTCGGTACGCTGCTGGGCGCGCTGGCGGGCTACTACGGAGGTTGGATCGATAGACTCATTTCCGGTTACGTGTTCAATGTGTTTCTGGCTTTCCCCGGCTTGTTGCTGGCGATAGCGATGGTGGCTTTTTTAGGCGCAGGGCTTAACAAGCTGATCTTCGCGCTGTGCATTATTGGTTGGGTTGGCTACGCGCGTTTGATTCGCGGCCAGGTGTTGAAGGTACGCGAGTATGATTTCGTCCAGGCCGCCCGGGCGCTGGGCGCGAGTGACGCCCGCATACTTCTTGTTCACATACTTCCCAATGCGATTCAGCCGTTGATTGTTCAGGCGAGCCTGGGAATGGCCGGGGCTGTCTTGTCTGAAGCCTCATTATCGTTTCTAGGATTAGGCGTACCGCCACCGGCGCCATCGTGGGGCGTGATGATCGAAGAGGCACGCGATCTATCCACTCTCCAGGCAGCACCGCACGCCTTGATATTTCCGGGTCTCGCCATTGCGCTCACTGTGCTTGCCTTCAATTTTATCGGAGATGGCTTGCGAGAGTATCTTGATCCGCGGCAACGCTCCCGATGATTTCATTGCAGACAAACCGAATGGGAGAAGGCGTTCGCTAGCGATGCGAAGAATTATCAAGAGTTTGTTCCTGGTTTTCCTCGGGCTATTTGTCGGCGTATTTGCCTACGAAGCCATCATGTTGATTCGCGTATCGCGTTTGCGTAGTGAAAGCCCGGTAACGACTTCGTTGATAGAGGCCCGCGCAACGGAGGCGGAGGCGCAGGGCCAACAACCGAAGCGCGAACAAGTATGGGTAACGCTGGATAGGATTTCCCCAAATTTGCAGCGCGCCGTCCTGGCCGGCGAGGATACAAACTTTGCCACGCACCACGGCTTTGACTATCAGGCCATCCAAAAGGCATGGGACCAGGCAATGCGCGACGCAGCCCGGGAAGCGAAGAAGGAGGGAGAAGATGACGACTGGCTGCCAACCCTTCCCGATTTCAAACGCGGAGCTTCAACAATATCGCAACAGTTGGCAAAGAACCTTTATCTCTCCTCGCAACGATCTTTCTTTCGCAAGGGACAGGAAGCGATTTTGACAGTCTTCCTGGAACGGACACTGACAAAGCGTCGCATTCTCGAACTCTATCTGAACGTCATTGAATGGGGCGATGGAATTTACGGAGCGGAGGCTGCGTCCCAACATTACTTTCAAAAACCCGCGCAAGCATTAAGCGCAAATGAGGCGGCGTTTCTTTCGGCAATGATTCCCAATCCGCGAACCGTCTTCAATCCCCAGGTGAATCCTCGCCGAGTCTCTCGCCGGCAGAGGATTATCTTGAGAGGCATGCCGTACGTGAAGCTGCCTTGAGGCCGGAGCGCCAAAAGCGCGAAATGTAATAGCCTGGGCCAATGGCCCTGGTTATTGGCGTTTAGAGAAAGTAAGCGCTCAAGGCGCGTAATAAATTGGATGTCGGTCCGCCATTCTGTTAGCCGAATTCTGTCGCCCCTTCGGGGCTTTGGATCTTTTTCTCGTCAGTGGTCCAGGGGCGTCGCTTCGCGCCCCTGGCTACCTTATTTCACGCCTTCAGCATGAGTAATCTGCCTCCCTAAGGATCTGCTTCTGCCCTGAAGAAGAAAGGGCCGCTCCCGAAGAAGCGGTCTTCTGTTTCTGAAGTTAATGTACGAGGACTGGCATTCTTGCTGTCTCTAGTACGTTAGAAAGAAGACAGACAGGAATGTCTGTGCTACTCACATCGCAAACTCACTGGCTATTTGCAGCTCTGCCTTTCGTAGTTCAAAACGTGCCCTGCCCAAATTGCCTTCGGGGCTTATCGCCAGAACCACAAAGTAGTCTCGGCCCAGCAGTCGCATCAGGACTATCGCACCAGCGAGCGAGATAACCAACTCGCGCAGGTCGCCGAGTCCTGTATCCTTCCCTGCGCGCTGTGCACTTCTCACCAGGGACGTAAACTCCGCGGCTGCTACATCGAGGTTTGCTTCCTGACCGGTCTCCTTAAGTAACCGCTCAACGGCAATACCGTCGAGACCCATGATGAGTGCACCGAGGCTTCCCTCGGTGCGTTCAATAATGGTTTCAAGTACTTCTTTGAACATCGTCGACCTTCCTCATGGGCCCGAGCGGCCTTAGGGACGCTGGCCACCCAGCGTGCCGGGCCGTGCACTCGGCGTCGATGCAGGCGGAGCGTTTGGCGTTGGCGCGTTCAAGCCCTGTGGCGTTGTCTGCGGCGCGGACTGTTGCTGCTGCAACTGCGTCGGTGTCGGCGTGTTGCTGGGCGGGTTGCCCAACGGAACAGGCTGCGAGATTGTGGTCGTCTTTGGTCCATTGGTGATGATGGTGCTGGTAGGACGACCCTGGTAATCAGGCCGGTAAATGTGTGGCGTGATGAAGAAGAGAATTTCGCTGTTTTGGCGCGTGACTAGTTTGCGCTTGAAGAGATTGCCAAGCACCGGGATCGAAGCGAGCCCAGGAGTGCGCGAGCGAGTTTCACCTTCGGTGTCAGCCAACACACCACCCATTACAGTCGTGCCGCCATCTGGAACGAGCACTTCAGTTTGCATGCGCTGAGTGTCGATACCCGGTACGCCACCGACGGCAATGCCGGTATTGATAGTGTTGTTTTCAATGGTCACGCGCAGGATGACCGTGCCCGCATCGGTAATCTGCGGAGTGATTGAAAGGCGCAG
>JBGQJH010000031.1:0-11693 GCA_041498935.1 Pyrinomonadaceae bacterium
AAAATCGAGCCGCGCTCACCTTTGCTATTTTTTCTTTGCGCCAACCTGTTCATTTCTTGCCTCCTTCTCAATCACCTTCTTTAGCGAGGATGACTCTGACTACGGTTTGAGAGGTTGGGGGCCGACATCCATAGGCATCGCGAGCGCTACGGGAAGCGTGGGGTTAATGCGAATGGTATTGGAAGACGTGCTGCTTGAAGAACCGGCGCTGGTTTCCGTTCCGCTCTTGGCTTTGGGATTCGCAGCCGGTTCCACACCTTTGGCCGGCTCCGCCGGCTTGGGGGTTGCGGTTGGCGTAACTTCGGTATTCTGGCCGGTAACAGAGAAACCCGTTCTGCCCTGGATCTCTTCGCCCTTGGGCTCGAGTCCCAGCGGCGATCCGTTCTTAAGTCCGTCAACTCCACGCATCTGCGGCAAGTCGTCACGGTTCATCGGCTTAACCAGGTGCGCCGTCACGATGAACATCAACTCGGTCTCATTCTTCTGGAATGACTTCGACCTGAAGAGCGCGCCCAGGACGGGGATGTCACCGAGTACGGGAACCTTGGACAACGTTTTTATCTCACTGTTATCAAGTAGACCTCCGAGAGCGAAGGATTGCCCGTCACGAAGTTCGACTCCCGTCTTGGCGCGGCGCGTCTTTAATGCCGGAATCAAGAATCCGTCAAACTTGACGCCGTTACCAAAGTCGATCGTTGACACTTCCGGTTCGAGTTCCAGCCTGATGTGGTCTTCGTCGATGATGGTCGGCTTAAAATTCAGCCGCACGCCATACTCTTTGAAAACGATGGTAACGGTGGTCTTATCACTGCCGCCCTGAACGATCGGAACCGGGAACTCACCGCCTGCCAGGAAGCTGGCTTCCTGACCATCCATGGCGATTAGGTTCGGCTCCGCGAGTTCGCGCAAGGAACCCTCGGTCTGAAGCATCCGCAGCATTGCAAGTGAGTTGCCTCCCATCACGAGCATATTGAGCGCGCTGCTTGAAAGTGCTCCCGAAATAATCCCGCCGAGCGGACTAACCGGCGGATTGCTGAGCGAGCTGGGACCCAGACCGCTGTTGACGTAGCCACCAGCGCCGGGACCGCCCTGATACGTGTATGAAGTTCCCACATCCTTTAGACGGTTGCGGCTCACTTCGGCCACCCGCACTTGCAGTTGAACCTGGGACATATTCTTCACGGGAGAAGCAAGCATGTTTACCGCCTTAAAGCCGGCGGCTTCCACGACGCTCTGCGCCTGATTGGCTGTCTTAGGATCACTAACACTGCCCGACATCACCACCGATCCGTTGGCCTGACTGAGGCGAATGTCTTCTTTTGGAAAGAGCGCACGAATCTGCGAATCGATCAGCGAGAGATTGGCCCGCACGTAAACGTCGAAAACAAGATACTCACCGCCGGACTGCTCCCAGGCAATGAAATTCACCTGGCCAAAAGCCTTGCCATTCACCAGCACCTGATCGGGTGTGACCAGGACCGCTTCGGCTATCTCGGGATTTGAGACCGAGAAACGGCCGACGGGCCTGTCGAAGTTGATCACCCGCGATTGGCCCACCAGAACGTTAACCGCCACAGCCTCTTTGTTTTCTTTGAAGGACGCTTTGTAAGAGGTCGCCTGAGCGTGGCCAACGGAATTAATAACAACGATCATTAATGACGCCAGCAACAAGCTTACTCGGCGCGTGATTGGGGAACGGCTGTGCATGATCTTTAGCTCCTTTTGCTAAACGGTTAACTTAGTCTTAACACCCGCAACGCTTGTTTATTTTCATCACGGGAAATCTACATTGCGTTTCTTCGCGCCTTCGATCATTTCAACCGAGGCGCGCGGAGGTGCGGGTGATTTCTCGGCTACCGGCTTTGGTTCGCTATGAACCTGTCGTGTCGCCGGCTTTGGATTTGGTTTCACTTGTTCGCTCTTCAACGAGCCGGGCTCCGGCGCCGGCATAGCGTGCTCGCCGTTCAAAAGTCCCCGCTTATTGATTCCCGTCGTTTGCTCGTCGTTTTGATCGATCGAATTGCGCATTACGAGCTGAAGCTTGCCTTCGCTCACAGCCAGGGCGAGTTTCTCAGCTTGTTCAGGTGTGACTAACAGTGTCACAGCCTTTACCGAATTTGCGTCGCGCTGGTTCTCGGGTTTATCGATGTTCTGACCGTTTGCCAGTACCTTGATGCTCTGTAAGACAATCTTGGAAATCGGATCCTGCGCTTGGAGACCCTGATCGCCGGGAATTATGACGACCACAACATCGACGAGCGTGCCTGGCATGATGAATCCCGAGATACCAACCACGTCATCAACTTTCACGGTCATCGCCCGGTAGCCCTCGGGAATGACGGCCGATAAACCACCCGCGGTACCTTCGGGCGCCAGCCGAGCTTCAGTGATTGGCTCGCGGGGAGCTATGTTTACGACCGCCACCCGACCGGCCAACTTCTCGACCTCTTTGAAAGCGCCGTCGGGGGTCGACTCCGCGGGAAACTGGACCACCATCACCTGCTCGGGAATGATCTTTGTCCCGAGAGGAATAGCGACCTTGGCGACGACTACACCGTTAAGATTCTTTGTGTATGCCTGAGCGCTCGACAAATACCGACTGACGGAAACGGCCGCGAGCAGCCCAAACAGAAGGGCTCCAGCTAAAACAATGAAGAAACGTTTGTTGCGCATAGTTGAATCTCCGTGTAATCGGTTTTTGTTTCGACTAAAGGCTTGCGCCTGTTTCAGACGCGAAAAATAGCTGTTGAAATGATGCTGCCAATTGTGATTGCTACGCCGTAAGGAATTGTGTGCGAGCGATCTGCGGGAACCGCGAACTTAGGCATGTTCCAGCCAGGCAATAGCCCGACGAGTATTTGCAGCACTCGATTCATCGTCGTTGTCACCCTTCCTGATCGAATGATTGAAACCATCGCGAGCACTCCACCGGTAAGCACGACGACTAAGAAAGTAGGTAGAACAAGGTGAGCTCCCGTAACCGCCCCGATGGCGGCAAAAAGCTTGACGTCTCCCGCTCCCATCGCTCCGAAAACATGGAGCATGAACATCAATCCAAAAGCGAGAGCGCAACCACCGAAGCTTGCGTATAAACCCGGTAGCCCACCAAAAATCCCGTTGACCGCCACGCCGCTGACGAGTGTTGCCAGGACAAACGCATTCGGAATACGACGATAGCGAACGTCGTAGTAAGTAATGATTACCGCCAAGGGTAAAAGAAGGGCTATGGTGACTACCGTTTCAGACATCTCTTACGACACCTCATGTGTCACCTACCTATCCGTTGACGGTTGCAGCAAGCGTATTGAGCTTAGTGCCGATGGCTGTGCCCAGGGAATCAAAAGCGACGACACAGGCGATCGCGACCAACGCTGCGGCGACTGCGTACTCTGAAAGTTCAAGGCCGGTTTCATCTCGAAGAAAATTCTTAATCATGTTTTCGCTCCCCGTTCCGGGTGGCGCGACCCTTGAAGAGCCGACAACGCGCTTTACCCGAGTTAGACCTCAACTAAAGCGCGCCGGGGCCCATTTTCGCCGGGTAGCAATTTATGGGTTGATGGTCGCGGCAAGCGTGTTGATCTTGGTGCTGATGGCTGTGCCCAAAGTGGTGAAAGCAACAACGACTGCGAGCGCAACCAGCGCTGCGGCAACTGCGTACTCCGACAACTCAAGACCGGTTTCATCGCGAAAGAATTTCCTAATCATTTTTTTGCTCCTTTAGTTTGGTTATGGCTTGGTACCTCGTTCGCCTTCTTCCGCGTCGAAAGAAAGCTCGCGAGGGTTACTACATAAGCCTCATGATGTGAGGGCCACGCTTGACTGTGGCCCTCCGCGGCTACTGCGCGATTGGGATTCGGCCCTGACCGTGCGGCGGCCAAAGCCATTAATGCCACTCACGACAGCGCCACACAGAGTCAGTGCCAACAACAGTAGTCCGTTACCAGACGCGACCGTAATGCTTGCGGCGAGGACAACCCCCAGTGCAAGCACGGGTGCGGTGATAGCAATCACTGCCAGCGATACAAGCTCTTTTGTGGTGAAAGCCTTCATGAGATGTTTCTGTGGTGTCTATCGACTGCTGTTTCGCGACGCGTCCCTTGCCTCGCGAATGTAACGTCTCCCTAACAAGAGACGTGCCATCAAGCTGCAAAGCGATAAACATCAAAGCAAATGTCACCTTCTCGGTTGGTCTAGTGGTGAAGTTGTAGCCTCGCGTTAACAAAAAGGAAGGCCCGTTGCGGAAGGAGAGGAACGTGTGAGATGTTTGACGTCCGCTTTTACGGCCTTATTGCTTGTCGCCTCAGGTTGTCGACGCAATCGGCGACTTTATCCGACACGGCGACATTCCGGCGCACAAAAAAGCATTCGAGACTGCTCTCGAATGCTCAAGGAATATTTGATGGGTTAGTCGATTAGTTGCGTTCGGCGCGAAACTGTAAACCAGGCTCAGTGTCTTCCTGGAGAAAGTCGGTAATGTCGATGGCCAGGCGCTTGATCTTCTTGTACAGAGTCTGTCGCGAGCCCAACCCTAAGGCTTCGCTTGTCTTGGCCACGTTACAATCATTACGTTTCAACGTCTCTGTGATGACTCGCCTTTCATAGTCTTCCAATAAGAGTTCGAGGTTTTCGCCTGACCGCTTCTCAGAGTTGGCCCTCCTTAAACTAGCCGGGCAAATGTGCTCGCTGATGTGATCCGGCGTAATGAGACCGTTCTCCTCAGCGTACAAAACCAGTCTCTCCATTTCGGCGGCCAGCTCCCGTACATTGCCAGGCCAGGGGTAATCCTCGAGAACGCGGATCGCCTCCCAGGCAATTCCGGCTATCGGCCTGTCGTTACGCCTGGCATAGTGTGAAAGGTAGTGAGAGATTAACGCTGAGATGTCTTCCGGCCTCTCTCGCAGCGGAGGTACTCGCACAGTGAGCGTGGCAATCCGGTAATAGAGATCTTCTCTAAATAACCTGTCGCGAACTAACTGTTCGAGGTCCTTATGCGTTGCGGCGATCACACGAATGTTAACTTTTCGCGGTGTTCGCTCGCCGAGTGTGTGAATCTCGCCCTCTTGCAAAAATCGAAGGAGCTTCGGCTGCAGGGCCAGCGGAAGGTCACCAATCTCGTCCAGGAATAAAGTGCCGTTTTCCGCAGCGCGAATCAGCCCTTCATTATCCTGAAGTGCTCCCGTGAAACTTCCTTTCCGGTGCCCGAAAAGCATGCTTTCGATTAGATCAGGCGGAGCCGCCGAACAATTGAATGGGATAAAGTCTTTTTCACAACGCCTGCTAAGCCGGTGAATCGCGTGCGCAACTAGTTCCTTACCGGTACCCGACTCGCCAGTGATCAAGACACTGGAGTTTGAGTCCTTAATCCGACCTACTGCGCGAGCCACTTCACTCATCGCCCGGCTGGCGAATATCATCCCCGGAAGCGTTGTGTTATTGATCTTTTCCTCAGCAGTCCCCTGCGTCTGAATAACCCGGCCCGCCGACACATGTGAATGAGCTAAGCGCGTCACATCGATTATTGCCCCAAGATCTCTGGCCTGCTCTGCCGACAAAGGACGCACGCACAGCCCGTACAGCGCGGCTCCAGAACGCCCAGGCTTGGCAGAAGCCAAGACAAAACAGACGGAAGAATCGCCTTCCTTCACATTGGGCCAGGAAGAGTTCGCGGCCAGCGTCTCATTGACGATTCTCTCCCCTGTCACCAGCTCGGGCTCCCGTAGTCCTTCAGCCCAATTCAGTCTTGGCCTCTGACCTTCATCCAGACTCCAAATGGAAAGTCCGTACATCGACGCCGTCGCTTCAACAAGTAAGCTCAGCTTGAGCATGACCTCGTAGAGCAGATCTGGCCCTGAATTTGCTGCCTGGCAAAGCGCCTTAACGATCGAACCTATGGGAAGCTGGCTAGTTTTGAGGCGTGCTTCGGCTGCTTCCGGGTAGGGACGGGTCAATTCAGGCATGGAAGCCTCTCCAATTCTGGTATCAAATGGAATGGCGCCGGTTAGGGATATTAGAGGCGGGCCACTAAGCTCGTAAAAAACTAGAGGCAAGACAAGTCTACTACTTGGCTATATTCTCAGGTGAGAGCCTCTGGCGTTCAGCTCTCAGCGTTTTCGCTCCCGAGTCTAACTTCGCAGCAATTCTGTGTCAACAGTTTTAAACACCAAACCTCATTTCCATGCAATCCCCTTTTTATGTTCGCCCTGCGTTCGCCTTTCTGGTCCATTAAGCGCTGTTACTTCAAGTAAACGTTGAGGTTACGTGGTCAAATCGTTGCAAAGATATTGCTTTACACCCTTAAGCACCGGTGCTACATTCCGCGAACCTTGCCCTAAACTGTTGACTGGCAATGGATTGGGGCACGAGGAAAACACATCCCGTTGGGTTCGAACGCGCAGATTATCGATTATCTTGTGGCCAAGCGCAGATAGGGGTTAAGCAGCTTCTTAAAAAACGGCGCCCACTTCATGACAGCGTGAGATGACACCGCGAGTTGTTCGCAAGCCACCAGCTTACGAAACTCTTGTGAGTTTCGAATTCAACGGAGAATTAATAAATGAAAACAAAATCGTCAACGGTGATGAAGACTCGCCGGGATTGTCCATCAAAGGTGACTATCCGGAGGAAGATGGCATCCTTGCGAGCCTGTTCACAGCGAAGGCAGCTGCGGCGCGCGGCACGAGCCTGACAGAACAGGCGGGCGAATTATTGCGAACGAATCGGATGTGCGAAGTTCGGTTTATTTTTCCGAAGCGTACGTGACTGTTGATGCAGCGTTCGGCCACGAAACCAATAGTTGGCATTGACGCGGACTTCAGAATGAGCAGAGGACTTGGAGGTGCTTCTTGAGCAGGGTCATGAATTCTTATTGGGTTGATGAGCGAATTCGGGCGCAGCGGGTTGTCCCGCGAGTGGGTTCGCCGCTCGCGTCTGTGAGAGAAATTTCGCTGGACATTATTGGAACTCCTGCCGAAGTTCGACGGCGCGGTGGCGTAATACCCGCGTGGGTTATTTTTGGGATGATTATTCTCGCGACATTTGCCGTATGCGTTGCGGTCACATTGAGGACCAGAACCAGGATGTCTCAGGCGTCCCAACAATACGTTCGGATGCGAACGGATGTTGAGGGACTGCGCAACGCCAACCAATCATTGCGCCTGGAGATTGAGCAGCTGCGCACTAATCCGCGGACTATCGAAGCGGCTGCACGCAGTCGTTTAAACATGGTGCGAGCTAATGAGATTGTAGTACCCGTCGAATGAGAAACGGGGGAAGCTCATTCGTAACTGACGGCGCCGAATTTGTTTTCTCTGCCCGTTGCCCGCTAGTTCCCCTGCTTGAAGACCACGTATCGCGAGTGCCTGCCGAGCTGCGCGGTTGTGACTGCCATCACAGCCGCGTCCCTTCTTCTAAACCCAAGCAAAATGCCCTCTTTAGCTGTGTTTGACAGTCGAATACTGCTCAACTAATATCGAATTCTCAATTACACGCTAGAGTCCGCAAGGTCTTATGTCTGAAGCTAAAGAGATCACCACGCCAATCGAAGAAGAGGCAGAACGCTGGGAGCGTGAAACGCTTGAACCCTCCCTTCAGAAACGCGTTGAGATGAAGAAGCGCTTTGAAAGCGTTTCACTTGAAGAGGTTGATCGACTCTATACTCCTGCCGATATCGCTCAGCTGGATTTCACTCGCGACATTTCCTTCCCGGGCGAGTTTCCTTACACCCGTGGAATTCACCCAACTGGTTATCGCGGCAAAATCTGGACGATGCGGCAGTTTGCCGGGTTCAGTACGCCCGAAGAAACCAACTCGCGATTCCGATACTTACTGGAACAAGGCCAAACTGGTCTTTCGGTTGCCTATGATCTGCCTACACTGATGGGCTACGACGCTGACTCTCCGCTATCCGAAGGGGAAGTCGGCAAGTGTGGTGTGGCAGTTTCATCATTGGCTGACATGGAAGTCCTGTTCGACAAGATTCCGCTCGAGCAGGTCACCGTCTCCCAGACGATCAATGCGCCCGCGTCTGTGCTGCTGGCGATGTATCTGGTGGTCGCGGAGAAGCAGGGCGCTGATTGGAAGAGGATTTCAGGAACGCTGCAAAACGATATTCTTAAGGAATACATTGCCCAGAAGGAATGGATCTACCCCATTCAACCGGCGATGAAGCTGGTGATTGATACGTTTGAGTTCTGCACTCTACACGTGCCTCGCTACAATCCAATTTCCGTGAGCGGCTATCACATCCGGGAGGCAGGCGCCACGGCCGTTCAGGAACTCGCCTTCACCCTACGCGACGGGCTGGAGTATGTTGAATGGGGTCTGAAGGCGGGCTTAGATCTGGACATCTTCGTTCCGCGAATCTCTTTTTTCTTCAACGCTCACAACGACTTCTTCGAGGAAGTTGCCAAGTATCGGGCGGCCCGTCGCATCTGGGCCAGAGAGATGCGCGGACGCTTTGGTTCGACAAACGAACGCACGCTGAAGCTTCGTTTCCACACCCAAACAGCCGGAGTTTCACTGACAGTTCAGCAGCCGCTCAATAATATTGTCCGCGTAGCCATTCAGGCCCTCGCTGGAGTCTTCGGTGGCACTCAAAGTTTACACACTGATGCTTACGATGAAGCGCTCGCCCTGCCTACAGACCAGGCGGCTTTGATTGCGCTTCGCACTCAGCAGATCATTGCCGAGGAAACCGGCGTGGCAAACACGATCGATCCGCTGGGCGGGTCTTACTTTGTCGAGGCGCTGACAGGAAAAATGGAGAATGGCGCGCTCGATTACTTTCGCAAGATTGACGGGATGGGCGGCATGGTCGCGGCGATAGAGAAAGGATTTCCACAAAGGGAAATCCAGGACTCTGCTTACAAGTATCAGAAAGCCGTGGAGCGTGGCGATCAAGTAATCGTGGGAGTTAACAAGTACGAGATGGAGAATGATTCCCAGATTCCCACTCTGGCGATTGATGAGTCGGTCCGCGACCATCAGATCGAACGCCTCAACCAGGCCCGCGCGAAGCGGGATGCCGGAGCGGTAGGAAACGCACTTGAGAAACTCAAACGTGCGGCCCAGCGTGAGGAAAACACGATGCCGGCAACGATCGAAGCAGTGCGCGCGTATACCACGCTCGGCGAGATTTGTTCTGCTTTGCGGGATGTTTACGGCGTCTACGAAGAGCCTGCTATCTAACTTCTCAATCCTTACCGAAACCTTGTGGCGCTCCAGAACAAATTCATGCCGCCGTTAATCCTGGTTTTCCTGGTCGTTCTCAGTTTCACCAGCTTCAACAGTTACGCCGGTCAAGTCCGCACTGGCAAGCCCAATCGTGCCGAAGATCGAGTAATCATTCAGCGCCGCAGAATCGTGCTCGTGCGCGGCCGTGAGCTGGCAAAGCGATTTCCCGATCGAAAGACAGCGGTTGTCTCGTACCCCGTGGTCAGCGGACTGGACGACCCTAAGGTGTTACGCCGGGTGCGTTCGGTGCTCGACTTCAAGAACATATTTGACTATTCCCTGAAGGAGTATCGGGAAGACGCTTGGTTAACCGATTTGACGTACGTTGTAAATTACAATAGCAACTACTTGCTCGACTTGACCTTCACGCAAAGTGGCATGGCCGCATATCCGGACGAGCAAAGTAGGCATTTCCTTATCAACCTGAAAGACGGCCATATTGTTAAAGCTCAGGACGCATTTCAGTCCAACAAACTGGACTCGTTGGCGGCACTCATGGATCGTGAACTACAGCGAGAGATCAAACAGCTCGCGAATGAGAATAGAGGTCCCGACGAGAAAGAGGCAGTCGACGGGGCCTACGATAACCTGAAATTTGAAGTAAGGGACCTTGATGAGTTCTCCGTCGGCCCCAAAGGAATTACTTTCCTTTACGATGCCGGCTTTCCTCATGTGATAAAGGCGTTAGAGCCGGTCGGACGCTACTTCTTTAGTTATTCTAAACTACGCGATTACATCAAACGCGACGGCCCACTGGGGCAATTCGTAGACTAACGCTACAATGGCGGATATGAACGACAGAAAAATTCGCGTGCTGGTCGCAAAGCCGGGCCTTGACGGCCATGATCGCGGCGCAAAGGTGATAGCCCGGGCATTACGCGACGCAGGCATGGAAGTTATTTACACCGGATTGCGCCAGACGCCGGAAATGATCGCCGCCGCGGCCCTGCAGGAAGACGTGGACGCTGTCGGCGTTTCTATTCTCAGCGGCGCCCACAACACCCTCTGCCCTCGAATCGTTCAACTACTTCACGACCAGGGAATGGACGACTGTCTGGTTCTGTTAGGTGGAATAGTCCCCCAGGATGACATCGCAAAGCTAAAGTCGCAGGGCATTGCGGAAGTCTTTCTTCCGGGAACCTCCACAGAAAACATCGTCAAGTTTCTTCGCGAAAACGTGAAGCCACGCGAATGATTGGATGGCTACGGGTTCCCAGTCGTACGTTTACTTTGTCTAACTCGAAAACGTTTTGCCACAGGTTTGAATGACCGACGTAGACACGCCGCCAATAGTCACTGACATCACCGGCTCTATTGCGATCGTCCGTTTCAACCGCCCAGTGCAGCGCAATCCACTTTCACTCGACACACTTCAGGAGTTGAGGCGCACAACGTCAGCGCTGTTCTCGCGCTACGACATTCAAACCGTCATCTTCACCGGCACCGATGACGTCTTTGCATCCGGCGCGAACATACGCGAACTCGCGCAACTCGATGCCCAGGCAGCCCTGGAATTTTCAAAGTTCGGTCAGGATCTATTCCAAACGATCGCTGATGCCAGGCAACTGACGATCGCGGCCATCAACGGTTACTGCATGGGTGGCGGCCTTGATCTAGCGTTGGCCTGCGACATTCGAGTCGCGTCAAAGTCTGCGGTCTTTTCACATCCCGGCGCGAGACTCGGGATCATTACCGGTTGGGGAGGGACTCAAAGGCTGCCGGGAATAATCGGGCGCCCGCGCGCCCTGGAGTTTTTCGTAACGGTCCGCCGCTACTCCAGCAGTGCTGCACTTGAAATAGGTTTGATTAGCCGTGTCGGTGATCCCGTAATGGAATGCGCCCTTGAATGCGCACGCGCGGCAGAGGC
The DNA here is from genome assembly GCA_041498935.1 of Pyrinomonadaceae bacterium. Lineage (GTDB taxonomy): Bacteria > Acidobacteriota > Blastocatellia > Pyrinomonadales > Pyrinomonadaceae > PSRF01. The sequence goes on from JBGQJH010000031.1 coordinate 11,099, forward strand.
AGTTGCTAGTCCTTCTTGAGGAATTGAGCAATTCCCTTCTTGCAATCTTCGGTCATCCGGGCGATGACATTCACATCAACACCCGTTTCAAGTGCTTCAGCGAAGGACATGCCGTCCATCTGGTAGAGGAGAGACTTGATGAGGGCCACGGCTGATTTGCTGACCTTCTCGAAACCGGCTACGTAGTCAATCACCGACGTCTCAAAGCTCTCGTCGCTAAACACCTGGTTCACAAGTCCAATATCGCGGGCATCTTTCGCACTAACCTCAGCACCACGCGTGATGAGTTCAAAGGCCTGCTTTTCGGAAACATTTCGACGCAAAATCGCCATGACCATGGCTGGCACGAATCCGATCTTTACCTCCGGGTAGCCGAAACGAGCGGAGCTGGAGGCCAGCACGATGTCCGCCGCGCTCGCGAGCCCGCAACCGCCGGCCAGCGCTCTTCCGTGAACCGCCGCAACGATCGGCACTGAGACATGCCGCATCAGCGAAAATAGCTCCATCAGCGAGCGCGCATTAGCCTGCTTTTCTGTGACTGAGGCTTGCGAGATCTTTTGTAAAGCTGAAAGGTCCGCTCCGGAACAAAAATCCG
>JBGQJH010000032.1:0-11648 GCA_041498935.1 Pyrinomonadaceae bacterium
AAGCATCACGGAGACTACAACCAACGCCAGGGTGCAAAGCTTCATGAAAACGTCTCCAGGATTGTTAGTTTTTGTGGGGAGGCCGAAAGTATAGCACGCGGTAAACACGTGAAGTGAAATCGCGACAATGACGTCGAGTTGGGCAATAGGCAACCGGTGCACTCAGTACAGAACCGGGAGCGGTAGCGACCGGGTGCCGGATTCAACCTTGCAAACGGACCTTAGATCGTCTGACTATAAAGAGCGACCACGAAAGCTGTCTTGAGTGCTTGCATCCAGTCGCTACCGCTCCCGGTTCTGTACTGAGTGTCGCTTTTGAAGTCGCCGAGGAACCTATTACAGGAGACTGTCCACGGTCACGCGTCACGCGCGATAGTGGATCACTCTGACTTTTTCGATTGTTACCAGGCCATCCTTGATTAGCTCATCAAGCACCGGGAGAAATTTCTCAATCCTCTCCAGGCTATCGACGATTTCGATAATCATGGGCAGATCCTCTGAGAGTCGCAGAATCTTTGCGGTGTGCAGTATGCTGTGCTTGCCAAAGCCCATCACCCCGCGCAAGACAGTGACCCCTGCCAGCCCGGCCTTTCTCGCCTGAAGGACGATCGATTCGTAAAGCGGTTGGTGACCGTGCCGATCGCTTTCGCCAATAAAGACGCGCAGCAGATAGCCTTCCTCTGGAATAGTCATAAGCGCCTCAAAAGATCTTCGCTAACGAATAGCCGACCCAAACCAGCAACAGGCCGCCGGCGTTTGAGATGGCAATATTAAAAAGCGCCAGGCCCATCTCGCCGTCGCGCAGCAGCGTAAACGTCTGCAAGCCAAACGAGGAAAACGTCGTGAAGCCACCGAGCAAGCCGATCAGAATAACCGTGCGCACCGTCGGGCTGACAAGGTAGCGATCAAACATCAAGTAAAAGAGCAAGCCGGCCAGAAAGCAACCAATCAGGTTCACGACGAGTGTGCCGGTCGGAAACGTTTCGCCAAACCTTCTCGCAGTCCATTCTGAGAGCCAGTACCTCACCAGGGTCCCGCTGAAGCCGGCAAGTCCGATGAAAATCAAGCGCTGCATTTTGTCCTGAAGTTTAGCATCCTGCGGAAATGATCGGCGAGTTCATCTAGTTTGTTTTCTTCAAGGTCACTACCCAATTCGCAATCTCGCGCTTCTCCTCGTCTGTAAGTTTCGTCGCAAACGATTTCATCGGGGGATCGAGTCCATAAGCGGTCGGATCGTTGAGTATGCCAATGATGTCTAAGACTGAGCGGCGCGGCTTTTCGGAAACTCCCAACAGCGGCGGAAACCTTAGTGGACCCTGTCGAGCGCCCTCGCCGTGTTCGCCATGACACGTCGTGCACAACTTCGTGTACGCCGCTGGCGGGTTGTTTGCGGAGAAACTCGGTGCCGGCGAAGCGACCGCAGCCGGTCCGGTGGCACCGTTGTCTTCTGTCAACAACGTGGGCACAAAACGTTCCCTGCGAAAAGCTGCTTCCTCCGCCGCCTGCCGCGCCAGTTGTTGCCGTGCGCGCGGATCGCGGCGATCGCTCGCATAAGAAACGACCGTCATGGTCACTACGAAAAGAGCCAGGAACGAAAGGATGGCCGCGCCGATGTTGCGCCTTGGCTCATTCGTGATGCGCTTGAGCGGCGTGCGATCGAGCCATGGCAATACCGCGAGTGTCAGAACAACCAACCCGGGTAGTACAACTCCGACCAGCGAACCCAGGGCGCCGGGGACGTATTTCAAGGTTTGATACAGCCAGACAAACTGCGCGCCCGGCCGCGGCACATAATCGGCGGTCGCGTTTACTGCCGCGGGGCCAAGCGGCGCGGGATACTTGTGCGCATACAGGGCGAGCAGCAGAAACACAACCGCCGCCATCAGCAGGTTGCGCGTTAGCTGATTGCTAACCAAAGCGCGCGGTCGCGAAGTGTTCTTTGCCGTGCTGACCACGCCGGCCAGGCGACCCGTTTGGCCGCCAGGGCTATCCGGGTTGTCTTCAAAGTGATCCTCTGCTACGGCACAAGGTCGGGCCGACTTGCGAACGAAAAGCTGCCAGCCCACAAACAGCAGGATCAGCAGCGGCGTAACCAGAACATGAAGTGCGAAGAATCGCGAAAGAGTCAGGGTGGAAATTTCACTGGAGCCCAGCAACCATTCGCGCGCGCCGCTGCCGACAAGAGGTAGTCCATTCACGATGCCTTCAGCGACGCGCGTGCTAAAGAATGCGCGCACGTCCCACGGCAGCGAATAGCCGGTGGCCCCGGCGGCCATTACGAGGGCGAGCAAAACTACCGCGGCCACCCAGCGGGCGATCTGTGTTCTATAAGCTCCGCGCCAGAAGAGTTCGGCGAGATGCAGGAAGAGAAACAGCGCCAGCCATTGCGACCCGTGATGATGCAGCGCTCGTATCCATGAGCCCGCCGGCAATACCTTCTCGATAAAGCTAACCGTCGTGTGCGCGTGATCGGCGGCAGGAACGTAGTAGAACGCGAGCAGGAGACCAGTGATAAACTGAACCACTAAAAGCATCAGGACGATGCCCGTAGTTGTCCAGACCCAACAACGCCAACCTGTGACTCCGCCATCGCTCACCTCTGCGAAAGGCTTTGGCCGCGCCAGTTTCAAATCGCCGAAATCAATCTTCTCAGCTGCACTCATCCGCGCGCTATTCGCTCCTGCGTGTTGTTGACGAAACTTTGATAACGCACTTGCAGCTTGCCGTTTGCGACTCGCGACGGCAGGGGGTCGAGTCCACGCCGCGCCGGACCGCTTATGCGCTGGCCATCGGCGGCGAAATCGCTGTCGTGGCACGGACAGGAGAAAACGTTTTTGTCCTCACGCCAGGAAACTTCACAGCCTTCGTGCGGGCAGACGGCCGAAAGCACCTGGTTGTTCTTGCCAGGTAATATGTAAACCGAATGCTCCGCGAGAGATCTGGCCCAACCTGCCACTTGGTCGGCGACAATTTTTCGCGCCACTGGTTTGTTGCCGCTAAGCCCGGCAACCGGTGCTACGTCGACCCATTTTTCACTGCTCGCTGAAACCACGGGACGCAAGAAGCGAAACGCAGCGCTGGCGACGGTGGCCAACATGCCGCCAATTGCCGCGAAGGGCAGGAGCAGGACAAACGTCCGGCGCGATCTGTCAGTCTTCATCCCTGATCCCTTGTTATCCTGCATCGGAAACACTCGCTTTCTGCCTGGGACCGCGGGCGTCCTCGCCCGCAAACACGCTGCAGGCGCGCGGTTCCGGGAACTGACTCCGCCCAGTGGCCGCCGTGCTCGGTTGCAATCACCCCTGAGACTAGGCAGAATACTTGCGCGCGTCAACAATCAACGCTGTTACTACCGAAGCGAATTCTCTTCACAGTTTTAGAGGTTATTCAAATGAGTACGGATAAAGAACCTGGCAACGTGGCGAGAGGCTCGCTCCGGCTCGCCCCGAATTGCGATGAGGTCGAGGAGCAAAAAGCGAAGCTGCCGCGGCAGTTTGTCAACTTCACTTTCTATCACGCGCGTCCCGAGTGGCGCACGATTGCGGAAGACGACAAGCGGCGGTGCAAAGAAGAGTTTATCAACGCGGTCGACAAATTTCGTAAGCCGTTATTGATCCATAGTTACTCGACGATCGGGCTGCGCACAAACGTTGATTTCATGATCTGGCGCATCGGGTCGGAGCTGGATCCGATTCAGGAGATGACCTCCCGGCTCAATCACACGCAGATGGCGAAGTATCTCGAGCCGGCCCAGTCGTTCCTGTCGATGACGAAGCGCTCGATGTATATCGACAAAGACAATCCCGACCACGTTGAAGATCGACTGCACATTGTTCCCGGCAAGTCGGATTATCTTTTCGTCTATCCTTTTGTGAAGACCCGTGAATGGTATTCGCGCAGCGCCGATCAGCGCCAGGAAATGATGGACGAGCACATACGCATCGGCACCAAGTATCGTTCCGTAAAACTCCACACGACGTATTCGTTTGGTTTGGACGATCAGGAATTCGTGGTCGCGTTTGAGACTGACAACCCGGCGGATTTTCTTGACCTGGTGCAGGAACTGCGAGAGACAAAAGCCAGCTCCTATACATTGCGCGACACGCCGATGTTCACTTGTAGGCAACGCAGCCTTGCAGAGTGTCTTGAAGCGCTCGGATAGACAACCAGCGGGGGCGAGCCCACCTTCCTAACCTGAGAGTTTAACTTACTCGCAGGCTGATCTCGGTTTGAAAGCCTTTCAAGCAAGTATTAGAAACCCAACTTTAATCAGCTCGTGGTCAGGGAGGCGGGCTTGCCCCCGCTGTTTCACTTGAGGCTGATTGTGGTGAAGCCTTCAGTTTCTAACGACATGACAAACCACCTCCGTATCAGCACCTTCTTATTTTTAGTATTGTCCTTCGTTTATTTCTTCCCTTCACTCTCGCTGGCACAACAGGAATCGAGCGGTTCCAAAACGCAACCTGAATATCTCTGGTACGAAGCCGAGAACATGCGCGGCTTCGGAACCAAGCCAACCGGCGAACCAATCCAGAATCCTTCCTGGATGAACCTCCCTCGGGCAAAGGCTCCCGGATGGGGCATGAATGGGCCGGGCGTGTCGGCCGAATGGTCGCAAGGCGGCGAGAGCGAATGGAATTCCGCGGCCGCCAGCGCCGATGAAACCGCGGGCAAAATTTATCAGGACGTCGAAATACCGCGCGCGGGTAGTTACAAAATTTGGGTGCGCTACGCCGACTGGGCTAACAAGACTGAATCCTTTGTCATTCGGATTACTCAGGGCGATCGAGAACTCCTTCATCATGAGTTTGGCACAAAGGACATCATCGACGCCCACGATGAAGTGAGCATGTACTGGGGCTGGGCATTCGCCTGGGACGGCGGCGATGCTCGGCTCGAAAACGGTCCCGCTCGCATTTCAGTTGAGATTGAAAAGCCGGCCGAAGCGCACCGCCTTGTCGACTGCGTCGTGCTGACAAATGATCTTGCTTACGTTCCAGAAGGACGCCGCAAGCCAGACTTCGCCGCCATGCGTTACCTGCGCGAATTGGCCACGACGCGTGCGCCACTCGCGTCGCTGCTACAAGCAAGAGACGCCGCCGCCGCCCCAGTTGTTCCGCCGGCCTGGCAACGTCCAAGAATTGCCGGTCGCGACTTCCTCATGCCCTGGAACATCACGCCGGAGTTCTGGAAACTCTACGACAAGCCGGCTGCTGAGCGTCCGCTTTATCCTTTCAATGCCGAGCCCATCGAGGAGTTTGTGCAAAAATACAAAGGCGCGCGCGACGTTCCGCTCTTCAGTTCCAAATTCGTCGTGCCGGTCATCTACATCAACAACTTGCCCGAGTATCTAAAGGAAGGCAGTCCTTTTCTGCGGTATCTGCGCGAAACAAAAACACCGTTTGCGATTTTGATCAACTACGGCGCCGCGGAAATGTCCGCGACAGACGGACAGGCCGCCTGGAAACTCTTGACGGGTGAATTCAAGGATCAGTTTCTGGGTTGGATGTCTGGCGAGAGCGTTGGCTACGTTTGGGAACAGGCGCCGGCGGAGTTGAAAATTTCAGCTTCGATGTCGCGACGCGAGCTGCTCGAAGCGCATCGTGTTTTCTACACGAACGCCATCGCGCGAAAGTGGGCCGAAATCTTTCACACGGATACCGGCGCGATGTGGGACAAGCTGATTCCGGCGCAATCCACTTCGAGCACTTCATTTGCTCACGCGCTTACTGAATGGGGCGTGCGCCTCCTGGGCATGGAGACAGCGGCGGTGCAGCCGATGCTCGCCATGCGCATCGCCTTCACGCGGGGCGCGGCGCGGCAATACGGCGGCGCCTTTCTCTATTATCACGCGCCAAACTTCGGCGACACGGCCACGGCGTTTACAAAACAGCAAAACTTCGCCGGCCCTGACAACTTCTTCCACTCGCGATACGGCGCCACGATGGGCCCCTCGCTTTCGTGGTATCGCAAGAGCTATTACCTCTATTACATGTCCGGCGCGTCGGCGATCTATCTCGAACAGGGCTTCGATCAATTCTTCAGACCCGGGCCGGGCGATCATGAGTTTCAGTTGAATCCGCTCGGGCGCATTACGGATGAGTTCATGCGCTTTGCGGAAAAACATCCTGATCGCGGCACTCCCTTCACGCCGGTTGCGTTTCTGCTCGATCCGGCGCACGGCTGGGAGATGACTGACTACCCGCAGTGGCCATTCGAAGTTTCGCAGATCGACCGCAGCGACCGCGCGCTGCGTGAACTGTTTGGCGTCGCTTACTATCCGGGGCTGGTGGTAGAAGGTGAACCGGCAACCGGCGACCGACAGGCGTTTGTAAACGGCATCTTCGGCGACATCTTCGATGTGCTCGTCGCGTCGGATGTCCAACGTCCAACGTCCAAAGTCCAACGTCCTGTCAGAACCGGAAGCGTTAGCGACCGGATCTCAAGCAGAGTCCAAAGTCCAACGTCTAAAGTCCAGAGTCGTGATAGTGCCCCAGGCGCGAAGAAAAGTAATGCGACTAAGAGTAACGAGTGGGACTACGAAGGCAGCAACCCGGACGCGGCGTCGCCCGCCAATCAACGCGATTCCGTTGGGATGGTTAAGGGAGACCGTCCCGCGACTCGCGGTGATTCACTCGCCCTGGGTCTTCATCCACGCGTCCCCGCGTCTTCCCTCTTACCCGTTCCCCTTTCCCCTCTTGACGCTTATCGGGCGATCGTCGTCGGCGGCCATCTGGACTGGTCCACTCAGTGGGTTCAACGCCTCACCGATTACGTAAGATCCGGTGGCACTGTCGTAATCAACTGCGCGCAGATCAAAGGCCTCCCAGCTGAACTACTCGGTGTGCGTCTCACAGGCGAAACTGCCGAAGCGGACAACGCGCACTGCCTTTCAACGGGCGAAGCTCCGCAGCACCTAAGCGGACAAGTGTTTCGTTATGAAAAGGTGGAACTGAAAGGGGCACAACCACTAATCACTGCCGGCAACGGCGATCCGCTCGTAACAATCAACCGGGTCGGCAAGGGCACTCTCGTTTTTTCCACCCTGCCCGATCTGCTCGGCGAAGACGAACGCATCACGCCCTTCGCGGCGCACATGCTCGCGCACGTTTTCGCAGCCGCTACTCCGATCACGGTTGCCGGTGATGTCGAGTACCTCGTCAACCGCACCGCCAAGGGCTGGGTCGTCACGCTCTTCAACAACAACGGAGTCTTCAAACCCCAACAAGGCCTGGCCCAGGTTGATCGCCGCGCTTATGTAACTGCCGGGATTGGTTTGCGTGGCGGGAGTATAGCCCGCGCTCAGGAGTGGCTCTCGGATCGGAGCCTGGAGATAAAGAAACAAACGGGAACTTCAGACAGCATTACGGTGAGCATCGCCCCCGGTGGGATCGCTATCGTTGAACTTCAGGACCGCTAACTCTTCTCACTGTCGCGCCATGAATGTCCTTCCAATCGCCGCTTCGCTGCTGCGTTGGCAATATCTGACTGACCGGTGAGTGTTAGCAGTTTGATCGCCGCCATGCGAACCTGAACGCTCTCGTGCCCCTCGATGGCCTGAACGAGGGGCTGAACCTCGCCAGTTTTCGCCATTGCGAGAAGGAGACATAACGCGTTGTAAGTTTCCTCGCGACTCTCCCCGCCAAGCATGTCAATAACTTCCATCGCCAGGCCTGAGGCCGCTATGGCGCGTCCAATATTCCGGCGCCGCTCCGCGGACGCATTTTCCAACGCGGAATTAAACAAGTCGACGACCCGCTGGGGTTCAAGTTCATAAAGCGCTCGTGCGGTCGCATTGCGAACATGGGATGAATGATCGTCAAAGCAATTGGCGATCAAAGTGAAGGCATCATGCGGACGCGATCGCGCCAACTCAGCCACGGCGGCGGCGCGTTTGTAGGGGTCGACACTGTTGAGGTATGCGGTAATAGCTGGAGTCACACCTGAGACCGCGGCCTTGTCAATATCGTCGGCGGACATCGCGCTTTCCTCAGTACCAGCGGGACCAACTGCGGGGACTCCGGGAGTGTCGGCAACACTGGGAGCTTCGTCTGTATCCAGCGTCGTTGCCGTTGCCCCAGGCGAGGTCGTCACATTCTCGCTCGCATTCTTCTGCCAATCCGTCGCTCCCGGCTGTTCAACCAAACTGCCGTTATACTGCTCAACCACATTCAACTCTTCTGCGGCACTGACTCGAGCCTCTTCCTCTGCCCTGAAGCGCTCTCGCCGCTGCTGCAAACGAGCTTCGGCTTCCGTTCTTTGCAGAATTGCTGCTTCGAGGCGAGGCCGCTCTTGCTCTTCGAGTCTGCGAAACACTTCGATCTCTGCTCGAATACGCTTTTCCTGGTCAGCCCTTGACTGCGCTTCGACAGCAACCGTGCGGCGCTCCGCTTCCAGCTTCCGGAGCATCTGTTCTTCTTCTTTTGCGCGAGCGTACGCTTCAGCCTCCACTCGCTGGACTTTCTCCGCCACCAGGCGATAGGCATCTTCTGCACCGCGCCGCCGAACTTCAGCATCTTCGATTCTCTTGCGCGTCTCTGCATCGGCCATTCGCAAACTGTTAACCTCGGTGAGAATCTGCTGCTCCTTCTCGGCCAGTTGTCTCGACTCTGTTTCCGCCCTGGTTTTCATACTCCCCAACTCCGCCAGGCGGTGTTGCTCCTCTTCGGCGCGCCGGCGAGTTTCCTCTTGCAGGCGCTCTTCTTCTTCCTGTCCCCGGCGACGAGCTTCTTCAAGTAGTCGCAACGCTGTTTCTATACGCTGGTTGATTTCTGCTTCGAGCTTCACGCGCTCTACCTCCGTCTGAGCGCGGACCTCCTCTGCCGCGCGCATGCGCGCCTGCGCCTCCACGAGCCGCTCAGTTTCCGCATCAGCCTTCTCCCGCGCGGCCTCCACGCCGGCTCGAGTTAGCGCGATCTCGTCCGTCTTCGCCCGCAAAGCCTCCTCTTCACTACGCAACCGACTTAGTTCCGCATCGTGGCGTAACTTTGCCTCGTTGCGGACGCGAGTCGCTTCCGCCTGGCGTGCCGCTTCGGCAGACTCTCTGCGCGCGGTTTCGCTGTCTTCTCTCTGGCGTGCGAGTCTTTCGGCGGCCAGCCCGAGATCAGCGGCCTTGAGCCGCAGGCTTGTCTCTTCTTCCGCAAGACGTCGTGCTTCCGATTCAGCCTTTGCGCGAGCCACTTGCGCAGCTGTCACCGCCTCTCGCTCCTGTGCCTTGCGGCGCTCTGCTTCTGCATCAGCTCGTTTCCGGAGTTCCTCCTCTTCGCTACGGCGCGCCGCCGCCTCAGCTCTCAGGCTGGCTTCACGCTCCGCTCTCAGTTGAAACTCCTGATCGGCCTCCATACGCACGCCTGCGGTTTCGACGAGCTGGCGCTGGAGCTGATCTACGGTCTCCCTGATCTTGTTTTCTTCCATAAGCAGTTGCTCCTCTTCACTGGGTATGGAATCCGTAGCAGTAAGATCCGAGGCTGTGGCTTGAGCGTCACTACCCGGCTGAATTGACGTTTCCTTATGCCCGGCTGTTGAAGTCAGTGGTGCAACTTCAACCGCTTCCCTGGGACCGCGGTCGTCTCGCCCGCCCTGGTGCGTCAACTGAGATTTCGAAAACTCAGCTTCAACTATTTTTTCGATCTCGCTATTCAAAATCGCATCGACGTGAACCTTGGCCACGGTCGGGTCGCCGATCCGACTAAGTGCTTCCTCCGCAGCGCTGCGGACTTCTGCATCATTGTCAAACATCGCCGCAATCAAATGCGCCGTTGCGCGCTGGCTACCAACCAGGCCAAGAGCGCGAGCGGCGGCCGCGCGTTCGGCCGGCGAGTTTGCCGCGCTTAGATCCTGGACCGCCTCGTCAAAGTAACCGTGGTCCAGGAAAAGTTTCCGTGCTCGTTCTTGTTCCTGTTCCCGTTCTGTTGAGTCTTGGGGTTGCTCGCGTTCCTTGGTTTCGTCGACTTTGACTTCTCCACCGTCTTTAGCTTCGTTGCGAGGTATTTCCTGGGTATCGCTGCCAAACGCTTCTTCAGCATTCGCGCGAGCGGCATCTCCAGCCCTGCGTCCGGACATCGTCGACAGCAGTTCCGCGGCCACGACTTCTCGCGTGGCTTTGTCCTCAGTAGCAGCAACTTTTCCTTCGTCCGAGCGGCCGGCGAGGAAATCCCTTACCGCGCTTAGCGCGGCTTTGACTTGTTGATTCACAGACGATCTCGCGTTCTCTTTTGGTGAAGACAATGCCGATAGTTCCTGAAAACTAAATCACCTACTAACAAGGACAACGCGCCGGACGGCTGCCTCCTGCCCGCCACTCACTGCTGTCACGAGACAGAGCTAGTTAATCAAAGATAGTCCGATTACCCATTTTCTTCTACCGAAACCTGTTATTTTTCGGCTGATTGGCAGCTCGAAAGGCGGGAACGCGCTGCCTCGGAAGAGCATGCACGTCGTGTGGCGGATGAGATATTTCAATATGAAGCGGGTGAATGCTGTCTACGCGCCTTCCAGCGTCTCGGCGATTCTTTCCAATAGGGCGTCAGCATTGAACGGTTTTGCAAACGTTTCGACGCAGCCGGCGGCGCGCACGTCGGCCTTGACGGCCTCGGTGAGATAAGCGCTAACGACGAAGATTGGTATCTGGGAGAGTTTGGCTTGCGCGTGAATGCGCCGCGCTACTTCTACTCCATCCATCTCCGGTAAGGACAAGTCCATTAGAATGAGATCGGGATACACCCAACCTGCCTTCAGTAAACCCTCCACGCCGTCCTCCGCCTCGATCACCCTATAGCCGCGGCGGCGCAGCAAGACGGAGAGCAGTGCGCGTGTGTCTGAGTAGTCTTCGATTACGAGAATGGTGGAAATGGCCCTGGCTGGCGCGGTCGCTTGAGTCATTGTTACCTCACAAATTGGCGTCAACGGGTTGAAGTCCGGTGAGATAACAGGGCAGGTACGTGAAGAGATTATCACGAGACCGGGGGCGGAAGGCAAGACAAGGTACGCAGACTGCACAGATTAGACACAAATCAGCAGAACTCCGACACTTCACCGACGGCGTAGCCGAAGTAACCGCAATCAAAGTCCGGCCCGTTCGTTCTCGTCTGGCAGCGGTAAGGAGGGCCTGCTGGGCATTACGACGACCTGTTCGCTACAATGAACCCTCTGAACAGTTTGCAGTACGAGATCCGGAGCCGGGATTGTGGGCGCGGCGTGCTCAGTGAATAGTGAAATGGTCCACGGTTTGGTTGGATAACAGGAGGGATGTCATGTTTTGGCAGCATCGAAATAGACTTTTAGTTATTATCAGTTTGGTTTTGTTGATTATTTCTTCGGCTGCATCGCGGCCACGCAAAATGCAACGCTTACCCACAGGGACCTGGGGCGGTTCGCATATCAGAATCGAGGTCGAGCCACGCTCGGCCACGATCGATTACGATTGTGCCAATGGCACGATAGACGGGCCGTTAACTATTGATAGCAAGGGGCGCTTCGCCTGGCGCGGCACTCATAATCAGGAGCATGGCGGACCCATACGAATTGACGCGAAGCCCAGCAGCCGCCCGGCGATCTATTCGGGTTGGATCAAAGGCGACACAATGACCCTCACGGTTAAGCTGGCGGACACTAACGAAGTGGTTGAAACGTACACTCTGAGACGCGGG
>JBGQJH010000033.1:0-11612 GCA_041498935.1 Pyrinomonadaceae bacterium
AAAAGGTCGGTGCCGAGGTCGACTGCCAGAATCTGCATAATCGTCAGCGGAAGAGGGATTCGAAAAAGAACGAAAACAATGAAGGGCACGAGTTCCGGAACGTTGCTAGCGAAGATATAGGTCACGAATTTGCGCACATTGTCATAAACGGCGCGACCCTCTTCAATGGCCGCTACAATGCTGGCAAAGTTATCATCTGCCAGCACCATGTCGGCCGCTTCGCGCGCCACGTCGGTGCCTGTTACTCCCATCGCTACGCCTATGTCGGCGCGCTTGAGCGCCGGGGCGTCATTAACGCCATCGCCAGTCACGGCCACAACATCGCCATGACGTTGCAGGATCTGGACCAGTCTGAGTTTGTGTGCTGGCGAAACACGCGCGAAGAGAACTTCAGACTTCTGCAACAACTCGATCAACTCAGTATCATTGATCGACTCCAGCTCCAATCCCGAAACTATCCGAGGCGTTTCCTTATTAAGACCGATTTCGCGCCCAATAGCAGCACCGGTTAATCCGTCATCGCCGGTAACCATGAACACTCGAATGCCTGCACGCTTACATGCTGCGACTGCTCCAGAGACCTCCGGCCGGGGCGGGTCTTCCATGCCAATCAAGCCTAACAACGTCAAGTCTCGCTCGACATCTTCTACTCTGCATTGCCCATTTCGCTGGTAGCCGTCGTCCAGGCGACGGGTTGCAACTGCCAGCACTCGCAGGCCACGTCCTGCCATCCTATCGTGAACCTCACGCACCAATCGCTGACGACTCTCATCAAAGGGAACGGCGCTACTCTTCCAGCGGATTGAAGTGCACCGCGGAAACAACTCGCTTGGCGCGCCTTTAACACAAGCGGTGGGGCTAGCGTCAATTTGCTGAATCGTGGTCATGCGCTTACGCAGGGAATCAAATGGCAGTTCCGCAAGGCGCGGCCAGCTCTTCAGCGCGTCGCGTGAAATACCAGCTTTGCACGCTGCGACCAGGATTGCTGCCTCCGTCGGATCTCCCGTCACTTCCACACGCCTTCTTGGACCTTGCGGCTCGACCACGTGCGCATCGCAGCAAAGCGCCGCAGTTCGCAACAACTCGTCGACGATCCCATCGCGCGGGTTGTTTCCAACTGGTTCAACTCTTCCTGTTGCCTCGTATCCCGTTCCACTTACTCGGTAATCAAACCCACTGGTCCACAGCTCACGAACTGTCATCTCATTTTCCGTAAGCGTTCCGGTCTTGTCGGTGAGGATGACCGTGGTAGCACCCAATGTTTCAACTGACGAGAGACGCTTAACCAAAGCCTTTCGACCAGCCATCCTTCGCACGCCAAGCGCTAGCGAGAGAGTGAGCGTTGGCAAGAGGCCTTCTGGAACATTCGCCACGATGATGCCAATCGCAAAGAGGAATGCCGAAACTGTGGACAGTCCGCCTAGCATTGTGCCAACAACGAAGAACACCAGGCCGATTCCGACTGCAAGTAATGTAACAACTCGGGTAACGCTCTCAAGCTCTTTTTGCAGCGGACTTTGCTGCTCGGTTTGTGCCTGAGTGAGTTGAGCGATGCGGCCAAACTCGGTATTCGCACCCGTGGCGAAGATCACTGCTTCACCGCGCCCACTGACCACGCTCGTGCCCGCGAAGACAAGATTGGGCAAGGCAGCGGAAACACGCCCAGCTACCTCTACGCTCTGAGCAGTTCGCGGAACCGGCCTTGACTCCCCTGTCAGCGAAGACATGTCAACTCGCAATCCCTCTGAGACAATTACGCGCGCGTCCGCCGGAATGGCCACGCCCTCAGTGAGCAAGAGGAGATCTCCCGGCACAACGTCAGATGCCGCAATCAGTCGTTCCTCACTTTCTCGTCTGGCTGTCACCTGACGCGGAAGAAGTGCTTGTAGCGCTTCCGCAGCACGTTCGGCCTGGTATTCCTGCCAATAGCTAAACGCCCCGTTGATCAGAATGACTACCACTATGGCCCAGCAGAGTTGTGGCATCCCTACTAACCACGCAAGGAAGGCTCCGACCCATAGGAGTAAGGCAAAGAGGTGTACGAAATTGGCAGCTAGTTGGAGGTACCAACGCCGTCGAGCAGCAGGAGGCAGAGCGTTCGATCCATAATGCAGCAGGCGAGCACGGGTCTCCGCTTGGGAGAGTCCGGCTGGCCGACTCTTCAGCGCGGCTAGTACAGATTCGGAAGAACTCGATGCCCAAAATGCCGCGGAGGCATGGGTTACGAGATCTATGCCACTCTCCCGAAGCGATACTTGAGCCATATTCAAATCACTCCCGCAGAAGCAAAGAGCGTCTCATCGTTACTCTACGGAGGTGTAGTCCGCGATTTCAGCAGCGTCTGAGACGACGACCTGCGGCGCGTTCAACAGAACCAACATCTTCGTTAACCTTGTCGGTAGCACCTTCTTAGTCTTCAATCCTCACCGTAGTCAGGACATGACTCGACAGCCCGCGAGCCTGTTTGTGGCAACTCTTAACGAGCGCCATCACTTCGTCCCAGTCACCCTCAATGCAGGTTCCCAGGGCTGCTCTTCAGAGAACGCAGGCGCCTTGTGTCATATGAACGTGTTGGGCGGCGTCATGGGGATGCACTCCCGTCTCGATGAACGACTTCAGGCGCATTAGATCGTCGTCCATCTCGTGTTTGGGATCGACGCCAAACAGCTCGGCGATCGCATGGCCCAGAGCACCTGCCGGTGGGTTGTAGCTCATCTTCACGTCAATGCGAGTGCTGCTATCAGGATTCGAGCTGAATTGCGTGACCCCGGCCTGACCGACTACCGCGCCCGGCAGGCTCTTCCACGCCAATCGCTTGTTGAAATCAAGGTCCGTGATCCCCGCGTCCCACTGCACCCTTAGCCCGGCCGGGCCGCCGACGGTCCACCGATAGAGTCCGTCACCTATTCTCCTTACCTCAAGAACATGAGACATGAAGTCCGGGAAGTTCTCAGGATGCGACCAGTACGTGAACACTCGATCGACAGGGGCTTCAATGTTAATCGTCTTCTGAATATCAATCACCTTGCGTCCGCCATCGATTCCGAGAAGCCGGCTCGCCTCGAAGTTCGTCAATGCTCGCGCCAGAATTCCCAGACCAACACTGCTCATCATAGTCCCGGCCACATCGCGACGTCTGGCGCCATAAACCGCAAGAGCACTCCCAGCCGCAGTGGCCACCAGCCGCGTGGTGGGCGACCAATTTGTTTTCAGCGGCCCAAAACCCTGACCTCGACGCCGGCGTCCTCCTTGAAGGGCCGCGATATCGCCCGCGTGCTCGTGTACTTCAAGGCGATTCTCGATGCTCTTAACGCCCTGAATGCCGGTAACAGAGTCGAGCAAAGGGTGAACTTCATCGGCGAGGATAGGACCGCTTAGAACTATCAATCCGTCGACAGCCTTCACCTCAACCGCACTGGGATGGGAAACCACGCGCCCGAGCTTTGAACGCACGCGCGCTTCCAGCACATCGGCTGAAACTTCCGTCGTTTGAAACAGAGATTCTATTTCGGCGATAACCCCTTGCAGATGATTGCGAACGTCGCGCCGGGTCTTGCCGGTTACGTCGCCCGCGACTTTGGCAGCATGCGTCACCTTATTGGCGATTAAGGCGCGCCGCCTTTTCCCGCGAGCAGGATCAAACAGATACATTAACCCTGCGCCCACACCCGCAGCACTCATCAACCTTAAGCCCTTATTCATGATCCACCTCCCGCTTTCCAAAGTGCCCCGGATAACTGAATTCCGGCGCGCCTTTAATGAGATATCTCTTCGTAATCCTCTTCGCAGTCGTCGCAACAAAAAGGATTGTCCAGTCCCTCTTCCATCGCGGTCATCGCCTGGTGAAACGTCACGTCATCGACATAGTAGGTTCCACCGCAGACTCCACAGATTAGCTCTGACTGGTTCGGGCCCTTGCGATAAGTGGTCGGCCCCTCAACAAGGTCGGGCTGCTCTTCCGGATTCAGCGTTGATCTCAGTCTCATTTCAGTCCTCCCTAATTCTGCTCTCACGACGAGAAGCTCAACGAATGCAAAAAATCTCAGTTAGCTAACGGCTTTAACTGTACTGGCCTGGGCGCCCTTTTCACCTAACTCCTCGTTAAATGTCACGTTGGCCCCAATTGTCAGTCGGTTGAATGCACCTTGCAGCACGC
Source organism: Pyrinomonadaceae bacterium (assembly GCA_041498935.1). Classification (GTDB taxonomy): domain Bacteria; phylum Acidobacteriota; class Blastocatellia; order Pyrinomonadales; family Pyrinomonadaceae; genus PSRF01. The sequence goes on from JBGQJH010000033.1 coordinate 4,157, forward strand.
TGTTTTTGTGAAAGTAGATCTCACTGCCATCGGCGGTTGTTAGAAAACCGTAACCCTCTTCGGGAAAGAGCTTACTCACGCGGCCGCTCGGCTGAGGAACATGAGCTTTGGTCTGACCACGCAGGCGGCGCGCATAGTCTTGCAACTGCCGGCGCGCTTCTTTGAAAGCATCCCGAATGACTACAAATACGTCCTTGTGGGCTGCGTGGGCTTCATAACTCTTAGACTGCTTTTCAGTGTCAACCTGACGCAGAGATGTTTGCAGACTGGGCTCCCTTTTAACTATCAACTCCGCGCCCGGTACCGTCATATCGATTCGGACGTGAAAGAGGTCGCCACTCTTGTGATGCCTGTGTGGAAGTTCAACCACGACACGGCAATGCATTATCCCCTTGTAGAAAGTCTCCAGCTTCGCTACTTCCTCGCGAACACGAGCCTCAACAGCCTCGGAAGGCTTCATGTTGCGAAAGGAAATCTGCAATGGAAGTATCATCGCGCTACCTCCTCAAGACCTGGCCGCTACGTCAGTTGGGCGTCAAGAGATCCACTACACGGATCCGCATTGAATCATCGCCTCACAACCCAACCTATCTGGACATAGGATCAGCGAACGTCTGAATGAGCAGTAACTGCTTCACCGGATCTTTTTCTTCTGCTCATCGACGTCGTGCTTGAAACGTTTAGCCAAGTTTTCTACGGATTTGTGAATCGTCTTCTCCGACTTGTCAAAATCGATCGTCTCGGTATCGTACCCTCGCCAAACCAACTGATTGGTGTGGGGATCAATAACGTCCACAACCAGTGTTGATTCTTTGTAGGGAATTCTCCACACGTCCACCTGACCGCTGCCAGGTCCCCAGCCATACCATCTGCCCCAGCGACCCCAGCGACCCCAGCGACCAGGAAAGCCATAGTCGATGTAACGGATGTCATACTTCTCTTTGATGCCCATGAAGTAGCCAAGCAGGAAATCAGGTTCGCCATCGTTGATCTTCTTGTAGCCTATTGCAGCAAAGTGCTGTCCAAGTCCATCCCGGATGCGCTGGTTCCAGAGACTGTTTGTTCCGACAGGGTCCGTGGGCATTCTGTTGAGAAACTTGAAATCCCAGGTCCTGAGTTTTGAAAAATCATAGCTCCTATCGTAGTCAGATTTTGTTTCAGCCATTACCCCAAGACTAAAGACAGCAATCAAGGCGCTGGCAACAATCAATTTGTGCTTCATTTTCGTGTCTACCTTCCCGTATGCGTTTTCACAGTACGACTTAAGATTCCATCCGCAGGTCTCACTGAGAGCTTCGCCTCAGCGAGCTTAGGTGCGCGCTGACAAACTATGGGCACAACTTGGCCTGAATTACAGGCCAAGCTGTACCCACATATGTGCCGCTTTACGGCACCACGGCGATTTTATTGCTGACTTGTGTTACGCCCGGCGCCGCCCAGGCTGCACCTGCCGCTTCGTCCTTTTCGAACCAGGAGCGCACGTTACCCGTCAACGTCACCTTGCCATCGGAGGTTTGTACGCTGATTCGACGAGCATCGAGCTCCGCGTTGCGCTTCAACGCGTCTTCGATCTTGTCTTTGACCTCAATCGTCGAAACCTGCGACTTCAACTTGATGTTGTCGGTTACGCCCTTCACGGCCGACAGATACTTGACTGCCAATTCAGCCGCGTTCTTCTGATAGTACCAATCAACATTCCCTTCGAGTGTGATCCAACCGTCCTTCACGGTCAGTTTGATTTTCTCGTCGGGAACATCGACACGCGCTTGCAGGGCATTCAACGCCGCTGATGCGATGTCTGCGTCGGTCTTCTTGAACAACGGCTTTACCTGAATTTCGTTGGCCACCGCGCTGACACCATAGGTCCTAAGCGCCGCACGCTCAGCCGACAGCTTCTCAGCGTACGTATCCACGAACCCGGTCAAACTTACCACTCCGTTGTCGGCCCCGACCCCGATGTCAGTCGAGGTAATTTGTGGTTCCCAGTCGAGCTGTCGCTCGACTCTGTCACGCAGATCTGTGTCTGCTATATTGCTTTTTGCTCTATGAAATAGAATCATCGCGCCATACCTGTTCTCACGAACACGCGGTCTCGATGAAGCCTTTCCCGAACCGGACGAGCACCTTTCAGCGCATCCGGCTCTCCATCACGAGCGAGCTCTCTTCAGATAGTGAACACCACCCTCGGTACCCCGAGAGCATTTCTTCTCCGAAGTACCCGTGACTATGGTCCTTCGCCTTGTGAACGGCGTTACCGTCTCCTGGGATGGACATTACTCCACCGACTACTACGACCACTCTGTCCCTCACCCCGACTAGTTAGTCAGCCAACCTATCCCTTGTTTCCGCGGGAAGTCGCGGTTCGGTTCCGGCGTAGCTCGTATAGCAATTTACCCACCGACTTAGGTCTCCTTCCGATCCCATTACTTGGTGGCACCAAGCTTGAGATTTATCCGCGAGATTTGCGAAGACCTCGCGATCCAGCGACTCGCAACCAGAACCACTAGTCGCAGGACGAAACAATCGAGATTACTCTTTCTTATTTCGCTCATCTCCCACACCACTTAGTTTCCTTAGGTGTGTTAATGGAAAGGATCTCGGATTCGACAATTACCGTCTGACCGTCTCGGTTTCCGTGGCGTGCTCTTTTTGGGAGTGAAACGCTCCCGCAAGCCTCGCCCGTTTCCCCTGCAAGCTTGATCTCATGCCCGTCCGTCGCGGCTCATGCAACGAACTTCGTCAGGGTTAGGACGCCACTGCTTCGCCAGTGACGACCGGTTGCAACCGGCCTTGCTATGCGGCCTTTTCGCCGCGCCCTCTGGCTTCCATAACAGAAATCCTCTCTTTTCAAACAGCATTCCTTCATCTAGAAGCGACTGCGACTCATTCGAAGAGCTTTTGGCAGTGGCGCCTCTTTCTTTTTTTCTTGTTTGCAGCGTCTTTCAGAGCAAGACGTATGCCCATGCAAAAACTTAAGTTCTAGTTGTTACTGGTGGCAAGATTCGCAAAAAAGCGGTGACTGGAAAAGAAAGATACGTACTTTCGCGCAGGCGCGTGAGGAACTTTGCGCAATGTGTACGAAGCAGGTATTACGCTGGCTTGAGAACTTGAGCGAGTGCCGTAAGCAACTGTTCGGCAGTGTAGGGCTTGGGCAGAAACGTCTCCACTCCGGATCGAGCGGCCTCAACAGCCTTCGCATCATCAGCAAGGCCACTCGCAGAGATGATTTTGACGTTTGGCGTTAGCCTCCTGAGCGCACGGATGGTAGCCTGGCCATCCATGAGGGGCATCATCATATCCGTGAGGACGACCTTTATGTCATCTCGATTGGCCTCATATACCACTACTGCCTCGGTTCCATCACCGGCCAACAAGACTCGATAACCAAAGGTCTCGAGAGTGCTCTTGGTAATCTGCCTTATGGAGTCGTCGTCATCGACCACGAGCACAAGCTCGCCGCGTCCTGTGGGAAAGTCAGACATTCGCTGGGGCAGTCGTTTCTCCTCCGTGACGCTGGAAGCAGGAAGATACACTGTGAACGCCGTCCCCTTTCCGACTTCGCTGTAAACATTTATGAAGCCCTCATGGCTCTTTACTATCGCTAACGCCGTCGATAATCCCAGCCCGGTTCCTTTGCCGACTTCCTTTGTCGTAAAGAACGGCTCAAAAATACGATCAATGACATTCTGATCCATCCCAGTTCCGGTGTCGGCAACAGTAATTTTTACGAAGTCTCCAGCCTGAGCCTCAAGATCCATCTGGGCATAATTCTCATCGATGGTGCTGTGCTCCGCTCGAATCGTAATCGAGCCGCCGTCAGGCAGCGCGTCACGAGCGTTAACGCAAAGGTTCATTAGCACTTGATGGAGTTGAGTAGGATCGGCAGTGATGGTCCACAGGTTCGACGGGAGATCGAATCGAACATCAATCGATCTGGGAAAGGTCTCTTTTAAGATCTTAACGACATCTCTGAGTAGATGTCTAGGCTGAAGGATGACCCGCTTCCCCTCGCTGCCTCTGGCAAACGATAGAATTTGCTTAACCATGCTCGCTCCGCGTTCGGCGCTTGCCTGAAGCAACGTCAACCATACCTGACTCTCTTGATCGATGTACTTCAGCTTAAGTACTTCGAGGGACATGAGGATGGGTGACAAGACATTGTTCAGATCATGAGCGATACCCCCGGCCAGAGTGCCGATAGACTCCATGCGCTGAGCACGAAGAAACTGCTTTTCCATCTTCTTCTTTTCTGTAATGTCGGTATCGATAACCAGGACGGCTTTAGGTTCATTATCTTCATTCCTGACAAGGGTCCAGCGACTATCGACACTGATATCATTCCCGTCCTTTGATACCAGGAGCAGTTCACCGCTCCACTCTCCGGTCTCGATTAGCGTGCGTCTTGCCTGATCGAATTGCGTGGAGTCTTTCTGGTAAAGGAGGTCGCGTACGTTCTTGCCAACTACCTCTTCGGCCGTCCAGCCGAACAACCTTTCGGCGCTTCTGTTCCAGAAGACGATGCGATCCTGGAGATCGCGGACAAGGATGGCATCGCGGGCGTGGTCGAGCAGCGTGGCTTGCTCGCGCAATTTTTCTTCCGCGCGCTTGCGCTGGGTGATGTCACGCGCCACCGCGAGCAGGCAGTCTTTGCGCCCAATCAAGGCGCGCTGCAGATTCACCTCAACCCAGAATATTCGTCCAGATTTATCTTTAGCTCTCCATTCAAAAAGCTGAGGCTCTCCCTCGGCTGCTTTTTTCATCAATTGTTGAGCGACCTCGTCAGTGTAGGGGGGCGCGCCTGCGCTGAGGTCTTCAACTGTCAGCCGCCGAACTTCCTCCGGCGTATGGCCATACATCTGGCACATTCTCCGGTTGACATCCAGAATTTCTCCGGTCTCAATATCGTGAACGAATATCGCATCATTGGCAGCGTCAAAGATCGCGCGATAGTTAGCCTCTGACTGCCGGAGCGCCTCTTCGGATGCCTTGCTCTTAGTGAGATCGATCTGGTCGATATCAGAGATTGCACGCTTCCCTCGATTAGCAACTTGTCGTTTCCTGGCTGTTGTTTGTTGCTTCATAGCGCAGACCGAGCGGGGCTCATCGGTACGTGGATGAGCGGTGGCAGCACCCTCATGGTCTTAACAAAGCATTGCTCCAATCAGGCGCGCGTTTGTTGAGAGCTCAGCAGATTGCTTAGCCACGACGAGAAATGAGTTTGTCACTGACTCAAATAAAGCGACCACGGGATGCGCCAAATTGTATCGACGAAAGAGGTGAATGGGCAAGGAATTGGGCGAGGCCGACGGAGAGGGAATGCGACGTCGCCTAACCGATGCGAGTTAAGACTGGTGAGGCCTCTCGTTGAGAAACCCTTCCGGCTAGTGTGCTGGAAGAATTACTGGCGCGGAGATGAAAGCAACGCTCGATCGCTTGTCTAACAGCCTCAACCACGTTTTCTTCAATCTCGCCAAATGGATGAACGACAATATCTGCACGCTTCGCTGGATTATTCCTTCCAACAATTCTTGTTTAAATGAGTAGAAGTCAGGCTCCTGCCACTGCCTCCTGCTTCATCTCGGCCTTTTTAAGCAGGTCTCGAACCTCTTCATCTGTCGTTTGCGGGAACTCTTCGTACCAAAGACCGATTGCGAAGAATGGCTCTGGCGTCGAAACACAAACTACTTCATCCGCCTCCATCTTTAATTCCTCGATCGTCGAGGTGGGTGCTACCGGAACTGCTACCACGATGCGGCCCACTTTTAGCTGCTTCAAAGCGGCTATCCCTGCCTTGATGGTCGAGCCGGTAGCAATCCCATCATCTACCAGGATTACGGTGCGCTCCTCCACATTGAGCTGTGGTCGGTTACCCCGATAGAGACGTTCCCGTCTTTCCGCCTCCGCTCGTTCCTTTCGCGTCTCGGTCTCAATCTCGTCCTCGGAAATTCCCAGAGCCTCAATCACCGGTGTGTTGAGCACGCGCACACCCCCACTTGCGACGGCCCCCATTGCTAGTTCCTCCTGTCCAGGGGTGCCCAGTTTGCGGACGACGAACACATCCAGCGGCGCCGTCAGCGCTTTTGCTACCTCGAAGGCCACCGGTACGCCGCCACGAGGTAAGCCAAGCACTATCGGTTTCTGGTTCGCATACTCAGCCAGCCTGTTTGCCAATATCTGGCCTGCCTCTACGCGATTCTTAAAATTCATATCAAATCCTTTCATTAATTCAGCACCTCCACTCATTTCAGGAGCCGCACGCTAAGGTTCAGTACAAATTACCCAACGACTCGCTTGCAAGCAGGCGTCGAATCGCACTGGCAATCACCGGCGCCATGCTGACGACCTGCAACTTGGGCCAGTCGCGAATAACCGGCGCGATCGTGTCGGTTACAAACAGGGCACGGATGCCTTCGTGACTGAGCTTTTGACGTGCGCTCTCCAGCAGAGGCCCATGCGTTGCTGCGATAACGATCTCGGGCCGCGCGCCTGCCGCAAGTAGCGCCTCAATAGCCTCAGCAATGGTGCCACCGGTCGAAATCATATCGTCAATGATCAGGCATGCTTTGTCTCGCACGTCGCCAACTACATGTGTGACCCGGGTCTTTGTCCCGGATTCCCGTCGTTTATGGAGAACGGCCACAGTGGAGTCAAGCCGTTGCGCGTATTGCGCCGCCATCTTCACTCGGCCCTCGTCGGGCGAAACCACAACCAGGTTTTTTGGGAGATGCTGCCGCACGGCATCGGTGAGAGTAGGGACCGCCGTCAAGCAGTCAACCGGAATATGGAAGAAGCCCTCAATTTGCGCGGAGTGCAGATCGACGGTTACAACGTGATCGGCGCCAACCGCTTGCAGTAAATGAGCAACCATGCTTGCGGTAACCGGCTCGCGATGTCCATGCCGTTTGTCCTGACGGGCATAACCGAAATACGGCACCACCGCCACGATGTTTGTGGCCGCGGCGCGGCGACATGCATCGACGAAGGCCAGCAGTTCAACGAGATTATCGTTTACGGGTGGTCCGGTTGGCTGCAGTACAAAAACCTGATGACCGCGTACAGGTTGTTCGAGGCGGACGAACGTTTCGCCATCGGGAAATCGCTCAATGACCCGTGAACCGAGCGGAACCCCAACCTCGCGTGCGACCGCGGCAGCCAGATCGGGATTGCCGCTCCCAGCAAACATGGTAAAAAGGCTACTCATTGCGGTTTACCCCTTCATTGATGAATAGCTGTAAACATGACCGTCCGCACCAAACTCGCCAAAGACTGGGTGCTCCCCGGCGTCGATTGCTTTGATTGTAGGGCGACCGATATGTGCGAAGATCAACCTTCTGACCTTATGCTTTCGAGCGTCGCGGGCGACCTGGTCAACACATGCATGACCGCCCACGCCGCCGCGGAAAAGTATGGGTCGTTTCCATCCGGCCGCCTCGGCAAACATCAGGTCTGCGCCTTT
>JBGQJH010000034.1:0-11287 GCA_041498935.1 Pyrinomonadaceae bacterium
CGCCCCTAGTGAGTTGGCCGAGACCATTGCCGCCATCGGATCCACTCCGCCGTCGCGCACGCGATCAATGAACTCCTCAGCGTTGCGCCCGTGCGCGCCCGCCACGGCGTCCGTGCCGAAAACGATTTTCAGTCCCGGAATCTTCGACGCGCGTTGCACCAGATCGTGGTTCAACGACAGGACTTTCTCCATCGCCGCAAACCCTTCTGCCGTGTACCCGGGTGTGCCGAGAAACTTTTCCTTGTTCAGCAGGTAGTTCTCGATCACGAGGCCGGCCTGCGGATCCAGATAGGTGCCCTTCGCGGCCATCAATTTCAGATCGTCGTCCGTCGCCATGGTGCCGTGCTCGATCTCCGTGCAGCCGGCAAGTGTCGCGGCGCGTACCGCATCTTTGTAGGCGTGTACGAGCGTGCGTAGGCCTTGTTTCTTCGCCTCATCGCAGGCCGCGTTCAATTGTTCCTGCGAAAGTGTCATTCCACCGCCCTGGCGGATGCTTTGCGACGCGAAGATCTTGATGAGATCCGCGCCTGCCTGTTTTTGTTTCCGCACGAAGGCACGAATTTCATCCGGCGTTCCGGCCAATTGACCTCGGTCGCCTCGCCCCAAGAGCGGCTCGACGGCGGTCAGAATGCGCGGGCCGGGGAGTAAGCCCTTTGTGATTGATATCCGCAACGGAACGTCGGTGGGCGAGCCCACGCTTTGCACTGTCGTGAAGCCCGCCATCAGCGTCACCCATGCATTCGAGGCAGCGGCGTAAGCGGCGTCCTGGGTGGTTTCCCCCGGTCCCGCATTTTTCCCGTCAGGGCCGAAGCTCCAGGTAATGTGCACGTGCGCGTCAATCCAGCCCGGCAAGACCGTCAGGCCACGCAGATCGTAGTCCACGGGGCCGGCCTTTGGGTCAATAGCAACAATCTTTGAACCCTCGACGACGATGCGAGTGTTGCGCAGCACGTGGCCCTTGCCATCGAGCAGAGTGCTCGCGGCGATGACGATACGCCTCTGGGCAGGCACGATTCGTTTGCTCTGCGCTAGTGGTTGGGCAGGCGTCTGTGAAGAAACGGGTTGCGCGAAGGCACACACGCCAAGAGTACTGAGGATGCTTAGAATGATCTTCGCGGATCGCATGATCGCTCCTCTCCGTTCGATGGCGCACCATACTCTCTCATAAGATTAGACTACGATGGCACTACCCAGCGGTTATGGTGCGCTTTCGCAGTTAACCATCCACGGAGTGCCGAATCGATCGCTGCACATGCCGAACCCGGCGGACCAGAATGTCTTCCCAAACGGCATCCCCACCGTTCCGTCTTCTGCCAGGGATTTGAAAATGCGTTCTGCCTCCGCAGGGTCCTTCACCTGGATCGACACGGAAAAGCCTTTTGGTTTTTGATAGCGATCCGGCGGAGCGTCAGAAGCCATCAGGACCGAGTCGCCTACCGTCATGCGCGCGTGAAGGATCTTGTCCCGCCATTCGGCCGGCACGTGTTCTTCCGCCGGCGTTCCCGCGTGAGTCATCATTCCTTCGATTTTGCCGCCAAGAACCCGGCTATAAAACTTAAATGCCTCCTCACACTGTCCGTTGAAGAGGAGATATGGATTCAATTGCATGGTTACACTCCTTTGGCTAATTAATGGTTGAGAAATCTGATCGCCTTAAAACATATAGCTCCCAAATCCCGGTCTCAACTATGAGTTCCCTTCGTGGCACCCGCGCTTAGTCTATAGAATTCTGACGCTATCGCTGGCGGCCACGCAAATGCAACAATTAAAAGCCTTGCCCAACTCCGGCCCTTGTGATAGTTTGCTGCGCAGAAAAGGTGGGTTGCTCCCTCACGATACCCGACAACTGACAATAAGTGCATTGGCTTTGCTCTCACGAAGAGGGCAATAGTCGGTTAGTGTTTTCAACTACTAGCACAGTTCGTTGATGAACTGGGAGGACAAGAAATGAAGATGCGCGCAAGATGGATCATAATACTCACGGCAACTCTGTTGCTGAGCATGCTAATACTGCTTCCGCGAATTTCTGAGGCCGAGCGCTTCAAATGGGCCGGTGCAGAGAAAACTCTGTCAGCGAACCCGGTACTTAACAGCGTTCCGACTCAGGATCAAGAAGGCGACATTACAGTTGTTGCCTCATATCACAACGACACCTCGATACCGCTCCGCGATATGAAGCCTCAGCCGGTTTTTTCAAAAGGCCAGCATGAGAACGAAAACCCAAAGATCCCACATAAGCATAAGGACAGCCCTGACCCGGTAGTCCAGGACAGTTTCAGCGACTTGAGAAGTCTCATGACGGTCAACATGCCCAGCCCCATTCTCAACTTTAACGGCATTCCATTCCCGGGTGTCGCGTGCAACTGCGCGCCTCCTGACACCAATGGCGAGGTTGGCGCAACGCAATACGTGCAAATAGTTAACGAAGGCTTCCAGGTCTTTGACAAGACTACCGGCGCTTCGCTGCTGGGTCCTGTCGGCATCTCTACCATCTGGAGTGGCTTTGGTGGCCCATGCGAAACGGCCGGTGATGGCGATCCGGTCGCGCTCTATGACCAGCTTGCGGACCGCTGGTTCATCAGCCAGTTTGCAGGCGCCAGCGTCCCAACTGACGAGTGCATCGCGGTGTCCACGAGCAACAATGCCACCGGCAGTTGGAACCGCTACGCCTTTCACCTCGGCACAAACTTTTTCGACTACCCGCACATCGGTGTCTGGCCCGACGCCTATTACATGAGCATGAACGTATTCAACTCGTCCGGCACGGCCTTCCTGGGTCCGCAGCCGTTCGCGTTCGACCGCACCAAGATGCTCGCCGGCCTTCCGGCCACGTTCATCACTACCGGGATCACCGGCGGATCGGCTGAGGAAGTTTACCTGCCCGCCGACCTTGACGGCTCAACCCTGCCGGCAGCAGGCGCTCCAGCCACCTTCGTGGAATTTCCGGGCGGCGGCAGCTATCGGCTTTTCCACTTCCACGTCGACTTTGCTACGCCGGCGAATTCGACGTTTACACTGTTTGCCAGCCCAGCAGCAGCTGGCTTTACGCAGCTCTGTCCGTTAACCCGAGCCTGCGTGCCGCAGTCGGGATCGACTAGCAACCTGGACGCCATTGCCGACCGGCTAATGTTCAGACTGGCATATCGTAATTTTGGTGACCACGAATCAGTGGTAGGAAATTACACGGTCAGCTCGGGCGGAGTGGCTGGAATACGCTGGTTCGAATTGCGTGGTGTGACTGCTGGACCGGTTTCGGTTTTTCAGCAGAGCACCTATCAACCTGATACGACCTGGCGCTGGATGGGAAGTGCGGCGATGGACCAGCAGGGAAATATCGCGATCGGCTACAGCGCTTCGAGCGCCTCGATCTTCCCGCAACTCCGTTATGCCGGGCGTCTGGCCACGGATCCACTAAACATTCTGTCGCAAGGTGAGGCCACTCTGTTTGCAGGCACCGGCAGTCAAACCGGTACCAGCAACCGTTGGGGCGACTACAGCGATCTGACCATCGATCCCGTAGATGACTGCACCTTCTGGTACACGAACGAATACTACGCCACAACGAGCAGTTTCAACTGGCGCACGCGTATCGGCTCGTTCAAGTTCCCGGGTTGTGGCGGATCGCCGACACCGACTCCAACACCAACTCCAACGCCAACTGCGACACCGACACCGACGCCGACACCGACGCCGACACCAACGCCGGCGCCAAATGCGCCAAGTAATCTGACGGCGACCGCGGTTTCGACAAGTCAGATAAACCTGGCGTGGACGGATAACTCAGGAAATGAGGATGGTTTCTTCATCGAGCGTTGCCAGGGCAACAATTGCACAAACTTTGTGCAAATTGCTCAGGTGGGCACGAACACCAGTAGTTATCCCAATATAGGACTTTCGAGCAACACGTTTTATCGCTATCGAGTGAGGGCGTTCAATTCCGGAGGAAACTCGGCTTACTCGAATATAGCCAGGGCTAAGACTCTTAACCATTAGCGCGACCAAAGGTAAAGCGCGTCTCTTGACTGAAGTGACGTGATAGTTGGGCAGCGTGTGCGACTACCTCCCGTCGCCACTTAACCAGGCCGCGTATCTTATAAACGGTAGGGCCCTTCCCTTCGGGGTGGGGCCTTCCGTGCTTCTGACACAAGTGGCTGCGCATCAAGTATGAGGCATTTCATGCTCATTTTTCGGCGAGCGCGTAGTCGAAGTCGTACGAATGCTTACCGTCATCAATCTTGATCGTCATCTTGCCGGCGAGGCCCGTCAGCTCACCGGAGCCGGAATCTGGAACTACCGTGACGCTGAGTTGTGCTGCACCACGCGTCATGGTGCCGGTGTGCTGAAGCGCAAAGGTGCCGCTGCGACCGTTCAGCGTTCCCGTGATCTGCTCCATCGCGACGTAACCCGCCGAGCCCTGTATGGCGGTGCCGACCGCAAGCATCTCGCCCTTGCTAGTCCCTTCGAGATCGCCGCGGAACTGCTTGTCGAGCGAGAACCTGCCGATGATGGCGCCCGCGGATTGGTCGTCCGGTGCCTGCGGGGTCATCTTGACTTCAAACGTTCCGTTTGCATGAGTTGTCATGATTGCTTTCTTCTCCTTCTGAACTGTGCGGCGCATTATACCGCGCAGGCTTCGACCCAGTCCGCCAAAACTGAAAAGTTGTCTCCCCAGCAGTAGAGCAGATCGTCGTCGGATACCAGGGCGAAATAATAAGAGCGGCAACGTCCTCACTCCGTTGCCGCTCTCTAAGCACAGCTAAGAGCAAGCTCAATCAGCTGTACCGGGGTGTGACATTCAGCCAGTCACCCAATTACGGGCCTTATACATCTTGTCTCGCAGACCTTCAAGGCGATTCCAAGATCGTGCCCGGGAGGCTTCTTGCCAATTGTCTTGCATCGCCTGGGGCGGAGAGAATTTCAGCTGGAGACACCGGCCGAACTTAGACTGGATGCGTGAGAGAGTTGGGTGCAGCTTCCGATCAGAAGCCATGACGTTCGGTGAAAATTTCTAGGCGCTGGAAGCAGTGGGACTTTGCAGAGCACGGAGTCTTAGTAGCGTGACTACCAACGGCTGACTACTGTTCTACACCGCATGATAAGCGTGACGCACATCGGCGATCTCGGCAACCGCCTCGGCGACGAGTTCACCAATTTCAGATGTTGTCGCAACGTAACCGCCGCCATCCGAAGTGATGTCGCGGGTGCGATAACCAGCGTTAAGCACGAACCGAATCGCCTCCTCGATATCATCAGCTTCCCGCTCGAGCCCGCCGCTGTAGCGCAAAAGCATCGCGGCTGAAGCTATCGCGCCAAATGGATTGGCGATGCCGCGTCCGGCAATGTCCGGCGCCGAACCATGCACGGGCTCGTAGAGGCCTACGTCTCCGCCAATCGTGGCCGAGCCCAGCATGCCGAGCGACCCGGTAATTACCGCGGCCTCATCGGAAAGAATATCGCCAAAGAGATTCTCGGTCAGCAACACGTCGAAGCGCCGCGGATTAGTAATCAAGTGCATCGCACAGGCATCGACGTAAAGGTGATCGAGCGTCACTCCAGGGTAGTCGCGACCGATTCGCGAAACCGTCGTTCGCCAGAGTTGTGAAGTCTCCAGCACATTCGCTTTATCAACTGAAGTAAGCTTCTGACTTCGTTTCAAAGCGGCAGCAAAGGCCACGCGCGCGACCCTTTCGATCTCGGCAACAGAGTAACTCATGGTGTTGACCGCGACGGAATTGCCATTTTCGCCCCACCTGCCGCGCGGCTCGCCGAAGTAGAGTCCGCCCAGCAGTTCGCGAACTATCAGAATATTCGCGCCGCCGGCAATCTCAGGACGCAGGGGAGACGCTGCTGCAATTGCATCGTACGAGATTGCCGGGCGCAAATTCGCAAAACCGCCGAGCGCGCGACGGAGCAGTAACAGTCCTGCTTCCGGTCGTTCAGACGGCGCCAGCGAATCGAATTCCGGCGAGCCTACGGCGCCAAGCAGCACCGCATCGCCGGCCAGGCACGCATCCAAAGTGGCTGTCGGCAACGGCGACCCGGTCTGTCGGATTGCCGCGCCGCCGATCAGTTTCTGCTCAAACTTGAACTCGTGGCCATGAAGCGTGGCAATTGTGCGCAGGACGCGCACGGCTTCGCGCGTTACCTCCGGACCGATACCATCACCTTCAAGTATTGTGAGCTTCAGTTTCATTGAAGTCAGAACCGGGAGCGGACCGGGGTCCCCGGCGCGGCAGCCGCGCTGGGGTGGTGGTAGCGACCGGGTTGGTTGTCACCTCGTCAACCTGCTGTGCTGAGTTGCAGGGTGAATTGAAATTAATGTGAACCCGCGCTCTTGTTGTTTCAAATAGTAGACGCCTGCGCCCATCTACGGGCGATAGTCGCTCCCTCAGCGGCGGTTCTTTCGCCGGCTCCGGATCCAACTTGAAGCAACGCGATCAAATCCTGATCGTAGATGCGCTTCTTGCGATCGGCGAGCGAGGTGAAGCGCGCGTAGACGATGTCCACTTCTTCCGGTTGCATGGAATAGCCGAGATCTTCATAACGCAAGGCCAGCGCATGTCGACCCGAATGCTTGCCCAGGACGAGATTGTTTGCGGGCACACCCACCGATTCCGGTGTCATGATCTCATAACAGAGCGGATTGCTGATCACACCGTGCTGATGGATCCCGGCCTCATGAGCAAAAGCGTTGCGCCCCACGATCGCTTTGTTCGGCTGCACCGGGCAGCCAATGATCGACGAAAGCAGTTGACTCGTCGGATAGAGCTCCTCTGTCTGGATAGCGGTCTCGAACGGTAGCTGATCGGCGCGCACCTTCATGGCCATCGCGATCTCTTCGAGCGACGCATTGCCGGCGCGTTCACCAATTCCATTGATCGTACATTCGACCTGACGTGCGCCAGCTTCAACGGCGGCCAAACTATTGGCAACTGCCAATCCGAGATCATCATGGCAGTGAACGCTGATGGTGATGTTGCGATCGCCGACCACTTGTTCGCGAACTCTGCGTACCAGCCGGGAAAACTCAACCGGCATCGTGTAGCCAACCGTGTCGGGAACGTTAATGATGGTCGCGCCGGCCTCGATGGCGGTGGCAAACACTTCACACAGGTAATCAACGTCGCTCCTGGTCGCGTCCTCCGCCGAGAATTCGACTTCCTCCGCGCACTGGCGCGCCAGGGTCACCGCCTGTCGTGTCATTTCGATCACCTCAGCGCGGCTCTTTTTGAGTTTGTATTCCAGATGAAGGTCAGAGGTGGCGACAAACGTATGAATGCGCGGGTGGGCCGCGTGCTCCAACGCCGCAGCGGCTCTCAAGACATCTTGTTCCGACGTACGGCAAAGGGCAGCGACCGTTACCTGGCGGCATTCCGCCGCCACGGCCCTAACGGCCGCAAAGTCGCCATCGGAGGCGATCGGAAAGCCCGCCTCGATGATGTCGACTCCGAGCGTTTCCAATTGCCGCGCCATGCGAACCTTTTCCGGCAGATTCATCGAGCAGCCAGGCGACTGCTCGCCGTCACGCAGCGTGGTGTCAAAGACCGCAATTCGTTCTTTAGCCATTTCGGAAACCTCCCAGCAAAAGCCTGCATGGTAGGGGCTGGCCTGCAAATAGTCAAAGTTATAATTTCTATGACAACATAAGCTCTCGTGATACCATAACGCCACGTTTTGAACCGATAAGCCGGCGCTTTATCAGAACCGGGAGCGGACCGGGGTCCCCGGCGCGGCAGCCGCGCTGGGGTGGTGGTAGCGACCGGGTTGATTTGTTGGTTTTAAGACGCGCGCACTTGACCGGCAGTACTGAACTTGAGCGGTCGTCAGGGAGGTCTGTGATGGACATAAACCAGCTCGAGGTGCTCATAGCGGTCGCGCAGGAAAAGAGTTTTTCCCGCGCCGCGGAACGGCTCCACCGAACCCAGCCGGCTGTAAGCCAGGCCATTCGCCGTCTGGAAACAGAAATCGGCGAGCCACTTTTCGATCGCTCATCGAAGGACGGAACCATGACGGCCGCGGGTCGCGTGCTCTTTGGCCTCGCGCAACAGATGCTGAATCTGCGGCAAAGCGCCCACGCGGCGATCAGAGAGCTGAAGGGTCTTCATCGCGGCAAACTCAGCCTCAGTGCAAACGAATATACAGTGATGTATTTGTTGCCTCTCCTGCCGGTATTTCGCGCGCGCCATCCACACATCAAGATTGAGGTGAAACGAAGTCTGGCGAGTCGCATTTCGTCAGAAATCCTGGCGCGTGAAACAGAGATCGGGATAGTTTCCTTCAAGCCAAACGATCCGGCGATCGCCTCGTTGGCCGTTCTGACGGATGACCTGGCGTTGATTGTTCCCGTCGATCATCCTCTGGCAACGAAGAAGATCGTTTCCGTGCGCGACCTGGGCGCTGAATCGTTTATCGCGCACAACGTTCCCTCGCCCTATCGCGAAAAAGTGGTGCGAACTTTTGAAAAGTATCGGACGCCGCTAAACATTTCGCTGGAGATGCCAACCCTCGAAGCGATCAAGAGGTTCGTTGAGGGCGGCATGGGTGTGGCGTTGGTGCCGCGCTTGACGGCCCAGGCGGAAATCGCTCGCGGTCAGGTCGCGGCTCTCACTGTGCGCGAGATGAAATTGGAGCGGCGTCTGTATCTCGTCTATCGAAAGGGCGCAACACTGTCGCACGCGGCGCGAGCGTTTCTAAGAGTAGCGCGAGAGTTACAGAAGGCCGGCAGTCATGGATAGCAGTTATTCTCTACCCACTCCTAACGCATCGGCCACGCGATTTATGTAGTTAAACCACGAAGCAATCAGCGTGATCTGAAGAATGCCCCGGTCATCGAAGCCTACCGCCCGCAGGCGTTGGTGATGCTGCCGGCCGATGCCGGTGGCATCGCGTGTGAGTTGGGCCACGTAGTCGAGCATCGCTCTATCCTGATCGGAGATGGGAGCAGTCTTGTAGTCGTCCTGCAAAGCCTTGACCAACTCTGCATCTAAGGTCACTCGACGCAGAAACTCTGCGTGCGATTCGATTCAATAGTGACAACGATTAGAGACTGAAACGACCGTGGTGATCATCTCGTGCTGACGCCTCGTGAGTGGTAAATCAGGCGACAGCAGGACACCGAAGGTCGAAAACGCGTGACGGAGAGCGTCCGGTATCAAGCTATGAGAGGCGACAATATCTGAAGTCTGCTTATCAGGCGTGGGATGGATCGGAACGGCATATTCCATTGGATACAGCTCGCGCTGCGCTTCAATGGCGCGACGCACCTTCTCGTCGACTTCGGGAGAAACGGTCTTAATCCAGGTCATGAGAATCTTTTCCTCCAGGGGTTACTCTGCCAAGCAAACCCTGTAAAGCAAACTGTTAGTTTGCAACGATTCGTCGCCATTCGCTTGAGAGCTACCCCAACGCTGCAAACTAACAGTTTGCCTTACATGCGACGCAAGCTAACAATTCAGTTGATCTTAATCGTCTGTGCGCTTCCGTCGTCGGCAATCGTGACTACTCTCGGAGCGCGGCCGACTGACTTGACGACGAAACTCAGCTTGCGATTGCCCGGTTGATAGTGCCCCGTTGGCGCGCTCATAGTCACAACATAACCGAGGCCGACGCGCTTTACATTTATGGAAGTGCGGCGAAAACCATCCAGCTTGTATGCCGGACTAACGCCATCATCTTCATACAACGTCACTGAAGCCGCACCCTTCTCGTCCGGATAGATGTTGAACGTGATGGGATCCACAGGTTTTTCGCCCACGTAGTTCATCTCCGGGCCCGTCGGGATAATCGCCCCGGCGCGCACGAACATCGGCACAGTCTCAAGCGGCGCCTCGGCGGTGATCATAGTTCCACCTTCGTACTTTTTGTTTGTCCAGTAGTCGTACCACGTCCCCTTTGGCAGATAGACCAAACGCCGCGTGACATCGGGTTTGATGATCGGCGCCACCAATAGATCGTTTCCGATCATGAACTCGTCATCGAGATCGTAAGTGTTCGGATCGTCCTGGTAATTGAGTACCAACGGACGAAACAGCGGCGTGCCGGTTTGGTGCGCCTCTTCCAGGGTGGTGTAGAGAAAAGGTAGCAACTGGTAACGCAACTTCAGATATTTGCGAATGATGTCTTCGTAGTATTTCCCGAAACGCCAGGGCTCCTGATCGTAGCCATCGATCACTTTGTGGTTGCGGCAAAACGGCGCCAGGAAACTTACCTGATAGGCACGGACCAGGAGTTCGCCATTGCCACGACCGATGAATCCACCGACATCGCTGCCAACAAAAGGCTCTCCGGATAGCCCCAGGGTCGTGAACATCGGAATGTTCATTGCCAGCGCTTCCCAGGTGCTATTAGTATCACCAGTCCACATGGTCGAATATCTTTGGATGCCAGCGTAGCCGGCGCGCGTGATTACGTATGGCCGCTGATTGGGTCGCAGTCGTTCGAGTCCCTCGTAGGTTGCGCGCGCCATCAAAAGCGCAAACACGTTGCGATTCTTCGCATGTGTTGACTTCTCCCCTTCGTCGTAGCTGACCACATCGATTTGGTTCTTGCCCGTCTGATCGACGAAGTCAGACGGCTCGTTCATGTCGTTCCAGATTCCCGCCACGCCATTGTCGGTATAGGCACGGTGCAGACTGCCCCACCATTCGCGCGCGGCCGGCAGCGTGTAGTCAACAAAGACACTATCGCCGGGCCAAACCTTGGGAATAAACAAATCGCCATTCTGGCGCCTCTGAAAGTAGTTTTTTTCCAGGCCCGTATCAAAGACGTAGTAGCGCTGCTGCTGTGGCTCGAGCTCCGGTGTGATTGAAGTAATCTGAGCCGCACTCTTCGAAACTGGTTGATACCTGACTCCGGGATCCACGATGGTAATGAGCTTGACACCCTGGCTCCCGAGTTTCTCGCTCAGCGCTTTGGGATTCTGAAAACGCTCCTGATCCCAGGTGAACACGCGATAGCCCTGCATGTAATCAATATCGAGATGGAGGACATCGAGAGGCAGATCCCGTTTGCGATACTCGCTTACAACTTCTTCAACCATCGTGTCAGGGTAATAGCTCCAGCGACTCTGTTGATTACCAAGCGCCCACAGCGGCGGCAGCGGCATATGGCCGGTGAGATCCGCGTAGCGATTGAGAATCTTCTTTAACGAAGGTCCGTAGAAGAAATAATAGTTCAGCTCGCCGCCTTCGGCGCCAAACCACACGCGCTGCTGCGACGACCTGGCGAAATCAAAATAGCTACGATAGCTGTTGTCGAAAAAGATGCCGTAGGCGCTGCCGTTTTGCAG
>JBGQJH010000035.1:0-11203 GCA_041498935.1 Pyrinomonadaceae bacterium
ACGGTTCTTCTTAGCTCACGGGTAACTATCAAGATTCCACAGTTTGGTTCCCAGATCTCGGTTTCAGATACGTTTATCTTTCTGACCCTCTTGCTCTACGGTTGTGAGGCCGCGATTCTAATGGCGGCAACCGAAGCCTTGCTCTCTTCGTTTCGCAGCGAGTTTTGCCGTAAGCCCTCAACCATGCTTTTCAACTGGGCCTGCGCGGCCTTGTCGGTTTGCTTGACCTCTTACTCACTAATTTTCTTTTTTGGCGATCCGGTTACGCTCAACTCCGGCCCCTTGTCAGCGAGGTTCATTACCGCCATAGCCTTGATGGCCCTGATCCAATACGCAACCAACTCCGGCATCGTGGCAATTTGCGGAGCCTTGAAAGTGGGCGGGCCGATCTGGCAAACGTGGAAGAAACATTACCTCTGGACCTCGATCACATATTTTGCAGGCGCCTCCGCGGCCGCGGTCATTGCCAAACTCATGGGGCAGTTTGGATTCTATGCGCTTATCATTACCCTGCCCATCATCGCCATCGTATTTTTCACCTATCGCACCTACTTGAAGAACATCGAGGCAGCGGCTGAACAGGCGGAACAAGCTCAACGCCACGTCGAGGAGCTCTCACATTACATTGCCGAGCAGGAACGCATTCGTGAACAGTTCTCACAGATGGAGAAACTCTCCGCGCTGGGCGAGTTGGCATCGGGAGTGGCTCATGATTTCAATAACACCCTGGCCGGGATTCTCGGCCGGGCGCAGTTGATCCTGCGCACCAACGACCCGGAAAAAATTCAGCGGGGACTAAACATCATCATCAAGACGGCTGAGGATGGAGCTAAGACCGTCAAGAGAATCCAGGACTTCGCGCGCCAACGGCGGGATCACGATTTTGAGCCAGTCTCCATCGACCAGATACTCTTCGATGTCAGCGAGATCACCAGGCCGCGCTGGAAAGATCGCGCCGAGGCAGCAAACGTTCAGATCAGCCTCGATCTTCAGATTCGCTCGAAAGCGAAAGTCATGGGCGACGAATCGGAACTGCGCGAAGTCTTGGTTAACATGGTATTCAACGCAGTAGACGCCATGCCCGAGGGGGGCAACCTCACGTTGGCTGCCGAAGATGCCGACCACTCGGTTGTAATTTCAATTGCCGATACCGGCACCGGCATGGCTCCTGAAGTGAAGTCGCGCATCTTCGATCCCTTCTTTACCACCAAGGGTAAAGCCGGCATGGGCCTGGGTCTGGCGGTTAGCTTTGGCATCATCAGGCGTCATGAAGGCTCGGTCGAGGTGGAATCGGAGGTAGGTGCCGGTACGAAATTCAGAATAAGTCTGCCGAAGGCCAAGGTAAGCGAGGAGGCAGTCCTGGTTGAAGCGCAAATCGAGAAGCCCGCGGTCTTTGAAACACCAAACAGCGGCGTTGCGCGATTGTTCGACGAACATCAGCCCAGGATTCTGGTGGTCGATGACGAAGAAGCGGTGCGTGAACTATTGCGCGATTTGCTTGAAAGCGAGGGTTGCAGAGTCTACCTGGCGCCGGGCAGTCGTGAGGCGCTCGGCCTCTTTGAGGCATACGAATTCGATGGCATCTTCACGGACGTTGGCATGCCGGGAATGAGCGGTTGGGAACTTGCTCACGCCATCCGTCAAAGCAACGAAACGATCCCGATTGCGGTAATCACCGGGTGGGGAGAAGCTGTCGGCTCTGATGAGCAGAAAGAAGCTCGTGTCGACTGGGTTATTACAAAACCCTTCCGCGCGGAACGCATAAGCGAGTTGGCCCAGGAGATTTGCAAGAGACGCAGCGTTGCGACCAAGCGAGCGGCTTTTTCGATTGTGGCGGCGTGATTCGAAATCTGGAAACAGCCAACGACGCTTACTCCTTCTTGACTATCTTCCAGTCGAGCGCATTGTTTTGCTTTACGTCTCCGTCCCTAGGTTGCGCTTCAGGCAAGAAACTTTCCCGCAAACGCTTGCGATACTCGACGGCCCTCTTCACACTCTTCTCGACAACTTCAAGCGTGAAAGGCTTCAGAAGAAAATCGAAAGCTCCGAGCCTGATCAGGCCTTGCGCGTGTTCCCGATCGCCGATGCCGGAAATAATTATTACCGGAGTGTCTGCGAACCGCTGGCGTATATGCCCGAGCAGTTCCAGGCCGCTCAAACCAGGCATTGAAATGTCGGTGAGTACAACGTCGTAAGAGTCAACCTCGAGCCGGGCAAACGCTTTTTCCGCCGTCTCTGCGGTCTGGCAGACATATTGTTCGGAGAGAAGTTCGTAGAGTGTGTCTCGAATGGTGTCGTCATCGTCGACCACCAGGACTCTTGCCATGTGTTGGACCTCCCACGTTTTCACACAATTCTGCGTAATAACAGGCGCGAAGTTTCGGGGCGGCCTGGGAGGAGCAACGACCAGAGTGAGGTTCCAAGCGCGGAGATAGTAACATACATCCTAATTTCAAAACGAAAATAAGGGCCGGTCACTTTCGTAACCGGCCCCAATGCTTTGTCCACTTACTCCGTGATTTTTTATCGTGGGCCCGTAGAGCGAATAACTAACTCTGTGCCTCGATCCAATTCAAGATCGTCACGACCCTGGACGTAAACAGAGCCTGCACCGCCTCCGGCGCCGACGATAGCGCCGATAGCCGCGCCTTTGCCTCCGCCCGCGATGGCGCCGATTATTGCACCGACCGCCGTACCAATGGCAGCTCGTTCAGCGGTCTTGGTGGTCTGATTGTCATCCTTGATCGATCCTTCGTTGTCTATTTTAACCGTATCACCCTGCGCGTTCCTCACGGAGTCAAGGATACCGGCAAAGCGATATGATCTGCCGTTGCGGAGGCGAACGGTATCGAAGTTCAGCGTCATCTCGGACCGTCCGGTAAGACGACCACTGCGCTGCACGTTTGAAACATGACCTTCGATCGTCGCTCCCTCATACTGGGATGGCGGTCGCACGGTAGCCGTGAAGCGATCGCCTACCTTGGCATTCGCAGTAGAAAGGCCATTATCGAGAACAGCCACCAGACTCTCTCCGTTGGCAATAATGAAATCCGTGCCGGCGGGGTTGTTGTTGTCGTTCGGGTAGGTCTGTGGTCCGGTGTTGATGTCAAAACGAGCGACGTCCGACGTCTTGTCATAGGTGCTCTGCACTACCACGGGGCTGGAGAGGCCCTGGACATGCACCCTGCGAGTGACGCTCAGTCTGCGCCCGTTATCGATCGGGTTGAAGATAACATTAAACTCGCTGTCGCGATCTCCCGTGGAGCTGACGATCAGCTGATCGCCATTGACCGTCGCGCGCGCTCGAATCGTGGCGCCATTATTTGTGGTCTCAACCCGCTCAACACCATCGGCCGAAAAAGTGATTTGCGGCGCCCGTGACGATGCCAGCGTTACATTCCTGCCTCGGAGCTCGATTGCCAGCTGGTCGGGAGACTCAAGCCGGGCGGCTAGTTGATCGCGCAGCCGGGTACGGTCCCCGGAGGCCAGGTTTTGCGTGGCACGGTCAGCCGCCTGGCTCGGATCGTCACTCTTCGATGGATCGAGACGATAGGTGCCGGTCAGGAGATTGGCGCCATACGCAGAAACGTTAGTTGGATAATTGGGGTCCGGATAAGTTTGACTAATTGATGGCCAGGTCAGATTGTAAACACTCGCCAGTTGATTTAAGTCAGCACGCAGGTTGGTCCAATCGCGCAGGACTGCCGTGCCACGAATATTTCGGTCCGTGATGAGACGATCGATCAGCACGGCGCGGTTGAGGACTTCCTGCGCGTCCGCCGCGGTCGATTGTCGCCTGTCGAAGCGTTCTCGAAGTTGAACTACAGCCCGATCCAGATCTCCTACCAGGCTATTCAGGTTTTCTGCGCCATAAACGCTGCTATGAGTCTGCGCGTTTATGGTGTTACGAAATACGTTGGTTCGATTTTCGATTCGAAGTATTAATTGTCGCACCGAACGAGACGTGCCTCGATAGGTTTGACGTTGAGCTTGAGTAAGCGTAGTTCCCGCGGATAACACCATCACCGCCAGCAATGCCACCAGCGTTTTTCTAATTCCAATCATTTTTCTTCCCTCCAGTTTTTCCAAAATACATGGGCGCGCCCAGTCACTCCGGCCCAATGCAAGTTTACTTCACCACCCGCAACCAACCTCCGCCACAGATTCGAAACAAAATGCGTTGCAGGGATGCAACGATTACAACAAGGATCGTGCCACGGTGAAGCAATGAGCTTTTTCGTCGCAAAAGTGTTGTATTTGATGAAACGTGAGGGGCAGAGGGTGAATTTGCACGGGGGATCGGGAAGTTGTCCGCTGTGCTATTCTCTGCTCGGAGGTCACCGTATGAGTACAGACGATCCCAAAGCGGTTGTTCAGTTGGCAGCTGATGATCTTTTTGTTGCCTTCAGCCCTTCCGGTCATGCGGTTACGATTGACACGGATCGCACTCGCAATTCCGCGCCCAGTCCGATGGAACTGCTTTTGCTGGCGCTGGGATCGTGCACGGGAGTGGACGTGGTTTCTATTCTCGGCAAGAAGCGGCAGAGCGTGACCAGCTATCGCGTCGAGGTGCGCGGCCAGCGGCGGGAGGAACACCCGCTGAGTTATAAGCGCATGGAAGTGCATCATATTGTCACGGGGCGTAACATTTCAGAGCGATCAGTCGCGCAGGCAATTGAGCTCTCGGAACAGAAATACTGTAGCGTTGCGGCGACCTTGAGGCCGACAGCGGAAATCGTTTCCAGCTTTGAGATCATCGAAGGGTAGGTGAAAGTGAGCAGTGCGCAGCTGGTCAGAACCCGCGGTAGCGGACGGGTCATCACGCCGTAGGCATCACAGATAGTAGCCAGGGTTTGAGCGCAGCAACACCCCTGGATCACGATCTTACAAAACATCTTTGCCCTGTAGGGGCGAAAGAAGTTCGACGACCGAGAAGGGTTTTCATTCAGGTGACATCGCGTTCATTATTTCTTTTATTTCTAATTGCCGCGCTCGGAGCGACCATGCTTCCCCGCCTCACTACCGCTCATATTCAGAGCAAGCAAGCCAACAGCGATTCCAGCCTCGCAGCCGTCCGCAGTCAAGATCGCCTCGCGCGAAACGCCAAAGGAACTATCACGCGCCTCACCCCCGAGGAACACCTTCGTCGTGCCGGCATCTACCACGCCAACCGTGCTTTCGATGAAGCGCGCGAACACTGGCAGGCGTTGATAGACTACTACCCCGACGATCCGCGTGTGGCAGAGGCGCTGCTGGGCATTGGCCGATCGTATTTCCAGGCGCGTCGTTACTACGAAGCCTACAACGCCTACGACCGCCTCGCCCGTAGTTACCCCTCCACTCAGGAAGGCCGCGAGGGACTCAACTTCAGCGCCGCCGCTCTGCTGCGCCTGGGCAAGACTTCGGAAGCCGCTGACCGCTACATCGAATACATCAATCGCTTTCCCGCCGGCGAGAGAATTGAAACTGCCCACCTGAACGCCATCGACACCTTACGCGAAGCTGGACGTTTGCAGGACGCCAACGCCTGGATTGCACGAACCAGACAGCGATTCACCGGCACGCCCACCGACACCAACGCGTTGTTCGCTCAGCTCCGTATGGAAATTGCGGAGGGCAACTGGAAGCGCGCGCTGGCGGCGGCCGATGAATTGGGTAGCAAGACGTTTCAGAAGGGCGTGGCCACCAGCCTCGCGGAAGTTGCTTACCTGAAGGCTTACAGTTTGGATCGTGGAGGCCATCGCGACGACGCCATCGCCGCCTATCTGATCGTACCGGGCGGCATCGATTCTTACTACGGCTGGCTGGCGACCGAGCGACTGGCGAACATCGCCGATGGGCAGCGGCGCGTGTTGGTTGACGAGCGTGCGGAGCGCAATCGGTCGCAGGCGGCGGCCGGGGCCGATAAGTATCCGGCGCCCTACCGGCAGTCAATCATCGCCACCGCCAAAGCGCGCAAGCTCGATCCACGCTTCATCCTGGCTCTAATCAAGCAGGAGAGCGTGTTTCGTCCGCTGGCAAAATCTCCCGCCGGCGCGCGCGGGTTGTTGCAACTAACAATCGACGCCGCCCAGAAGTACGCCTCAAACGCAGGCATGGGCCCGGTGCAAGAGGGCCAACTTTATCAACCCGAAACCTCGATCCGTCTCGGCGGCGAATACCTGGCAGAGCTGTCGGGAATGTTTCCCAACCTGCCTGAGGCCGTAGCTGCTTCCTACAATGGCGGTGAAGATAATGTGGCTCGCTGGGTAAGACGCGCGAAACAAAAAGACCCC
Source organism: Pyrinomonadaceae bacterium (assembly GCA_041498935.1). Classification (GTDB taxonomy): domain Bacteria; phylum Acidobacteriota; class Blastocatellia; order Pyrinomonadales; family Pyrinomonadaceae; genus PSRF01. Next base: position 6,276 of record JBGQJH010000035.1, read on the forward strand.
GGCGTGTTTACCTCAGAAGTGGGTTTCGACGAAACCAAAGCCTACGTGCAAAAAGTAATGAACAACTACCGCGTCTACACACAACTCTACAACGCTGATCTCGCGCGCAAGTAGCATTGCTACCGCCTTCTGCTGCCAACTCCTCTGGCTTTCCGAACAGCTTTTCCAACATAATGTCTGCTACGCAGGCTAACGGCCTGTCCAGTCCGTCGAGGCTCCGTATGAAACATTGTCCGAAATGTGATTCAAGTTTTCCTGACACAGAACAGTTCTGCGAACTCGACGGGACTACCCTCGTCGCAGACTATTCGGAAAGTAATCCTGACCTGCTGGTACTACCCGCCGACCAGGATCCCCAGACGGGAAGCCCGGCTGGGGTGATGGGAGCGCGTGGGTATCAAGTCTCGCGTGACGGACCACCACAAGAGAAGTGGAAGATTCTCGCCATCATAGCGGTCGCCGGCGTGGTCATTGCCATGGTTGTGTTCGTCATTTACCTGCAAATAACGCGTGAGACTCCAGGACAGAGTTCCAACGAGTCAACATCGAATGAGGCTGTCACTCGGCAACAGAGAGATCTGCCTCCTTTGCGTCCGTCGCCCTCTGTCAGTGAATCTCCGTCGCCAGAACCGTCTCCCTCACCGAGTGCGATGCCGTCGCCTGCCGTTCAAGCGGAATCCACGCGCGTCGCCCTAAGTTCCAGTCCGGTATCGACGGGTGGAGACGAAAAGACGAGGGGTGGGCAGGTTACAATCCGGCTCACCAGTGGCAACACAGTCGAGGCCGACGAAGTATGGGAAACAGGAGAAGGAATCTGGTATCGACGCCGCGGCGTGGTGACTCTTCTTGAACGGGACCAAGTGAAAGCGATCGAGAGACCATCGCCGGCTGCGTCCTCGCCGGCGGTAACACCAACATCATCGCCAACCGCATTACCCTGAGCCGGCGCTGCCTACTGTCTGCTGTCTGCTGTTTGCTGTCTACTGTTGCTGTTTTACATCAGCAGGTTTGAACACGTTATGGATGGCGAAGGCGGAGGATCTTTTTCTGGCAGGGCGTTCTGCAATATTTCTTCCAGCAACTCGGCTGTTATATCAAGGCTGGTGAGTAGTGGGAGCAAACCTGCTTGCGCGGAGTGCTTCCTGAAGTAACGCTTCGCCTCGTCCTGGGCCAAAGCCAGGGCCACGTAAGCGCGAGCCAATTTGCGGACATCGACCTTTTCAACAGATAGTTCGGGCATAGCGTGTGCTTTCGTAAGTTACGAATACTCTTAATAGAAGGCTAAAACAGAGCACATTCCAGATGTACGCTCCACACTCCCAATGTTTCTCTCGAACTTCAGTGACACCTTCTGATTTGGCATTCGGAAGACAAGGCGATATTACGTTTGTAAACCAGATACGTCGGTTGCTAGCAAGCTTGGATTAGGTTTACTATTTGCCTCGCTCACGAGCATTGATACTTATGCGATTACTTACCGCTTCTCTTTTCACTGGGCTAATCCTCACGATTGCTTTCTCTTCAGCCTTGGGGCAAGGCGCTAATGAGGTTAGAGAGAGAGGTCAGGATACAGCCCAGAGTAGAGCAACTCCCCAAACCGCTGATGCCCAAGCAAAGGCGGCACCGGAACCCGCCATTCCGCAAGATAAGCCTTCGATACAGGTTTATTTGGTTGGTGGTGGACGGATGCAGGTTGATGAATTAACCGAGAGAGCAGACGGCTTTTGGTATGAGCGCGGGAACGTTACAACATTCCTGGATAAGACTCGGGTTGCGCGGATAGAACGCCCCGAAGACATTAAACTCACTGCCCTTGCCGAAACCCGCGCAGGCGACTGGAGTATTTCAGACTCGGCCCGGGTAGAGAACTTCTTCATGGCTAAGTTTAATCGTCGCTTGCCGTTGACAGCCTTCGGCCAGTCGGAATTGCATACGCGCTGGGGACTCGATCATCGCCAGGGGATCGACGTGGGACTACACCCGGACAGCCCGGAGGGAAGAGCGCTAATCAACTTCTTGCGTACTGAGGAGATACCTTTTCTTGCATTCCGTAGCGCCGTGCCAGGTGTGGCCACCGGCCCGCACATCCACATTGGAAAAGGATCACATAGACTGCCCGGCCGATAGTTGAACTACTGTTACATTTCATCTTCCATCGCCGGCTGCGCTCTGACCAACGACAAACACCCAGCGCATCCCCCTAATCCAACACTGTCTACTGTCTACTGTCTACTGTTTACTGTCTACTGTTTACTGTTTGCTCGTTATTGTTGCTGTTTGCGCGCCTCCTGCTTGGAAACCACCGCAGATTACTCGTTTCTTCTATCAGACAAATCAGGAGGTTCCATGCTTGTCATCAGACTCTACGTCGCTGCGCTCACAGTAGTGTTTCTGTTCGCCTCTGTTATGACCACGGGCGTCGGCGTGTTGCACGCAACAGTGCTCGTTTGCGCCGTGCTCTACTCGATTCTCGACGTTAGGCACGAGCTAAATGACTTGAGACAGATGGAGACCCAGGTTTCATCCCTTTCGCGCTAATCGATTCTGGTTGCTGAAAACATGCATGTTTCCTTGAGCAATCTTATTCTGAGCTTCGTTGCTGCTCTCGTGCTTCACGAGCTCGGACACTTTCTTGCAGCCCGCGCCTGCCACATTTCGGTAACCGAGGCCGGATTCGGCTGGGGCCCTCGGCTTTTTCGCTTTCGCTTCCGCAATGTTGATTATCATCTCCGCTTACTTCCAATCGGCGCCTACATCCGCATGGACATGGCTGGCTTGCAGAGACGAGCTCTAACTCAACAGTTGTTCGTACTATTTGCCGGCATCGGTGTGAATCTCATGCTCGCCGCGCTAGCCTGGGGAACGTTTTTCGGTAGCCTCAATCTGGCGCTGGCTATCGGAAACCTGCTGCCGTTGTACCAACAAGACGGATGGAAAGGCGGCATGTTGATCTGCCGTCGCGTACTCGGGCGGTCCAGCCAAATGGTCGAGTGGTCCTTCACAATCTCTGGCGGACTAATGAGCCTGGCTTTCCTGGCGCGTGCTCTCCTCAGCTTCTGAGAATAACAAGCAGCACTCAGCGGAACGGGTCGGCAATAAGGAGTTCACAATAAGCAGCTCACTCATCACTGAATGCTGAATGCTGAATGCTGTTTGCTGCCTACCGTCTGCGCTCGCTGATTCATCACTCATCACTCATCACTCTTCACTCTTCACTGTTCTGGTCTATAATCTGCCGGCCAATAGCTCGGTTTCTCGCGGAGGTGAACATGAGAGCAGCTACTCCCATCCTGGCTTTGATTCTCGTCCTTGCGGTCGCAATTTCCTGTCGGTTTGTAGAGAGCCTCGGCGGCGGCCCCAAGGCCGGAACCGTTAGCAGTTTATGGCCCGACGTGCCACCCCTCGCGGGTGCTACGAAGGCTGACCTCGAAGTCCCGCTCGGCGCGCGCCTGGCGATCCGCGCCATGATGCAGGGAAAGATAAACTTCATTGCTTTCACGACCGACCAGAGCGCACAGGATGTGCAAGACTTCTATTCAAACCAACGCATGAAAGCAGCCGGCTGGACGCCCAGCGATAAAGGTTGTGTCGGCGACACTGAAGACAAAGACAGCCAGGGCGCGGTCTGCCTTTTTAAACGCAAGGATGGAAACAAGGAGGAAGGTCTGGCCATCGTGTTGGCCCAGGATGAAAAGACAAAGAAGACAGAGATCTTTTACGTCCGCATCGACTTGACCGAACCGAGTCCGTCACCTTCCCACTGATCGTTCCATTACATTTGGAGTGCGGCGGCCTTGACTCCGCTTTGTAAATGAACGCGCGCGCGCGTCGAGTCAAAGCGCCGTAGGTAAGAGATGTATTCGATTTCCAAACCGGGGGTCGCGCTGCGCTTACGCCCCGGCTACTCTCAGCAACCGCTATTGCGGTTGCTTCCTGCCGTCTGTTTACTTTTTTGCACTTGCGGGCAGGGCAAGTTCCTCGTTACTATTCTCCATAGCCCCGCGAGTTACCTCATAAGACATCAGTAACAAGTTTACGTCACAGAAGATAGTAATAAGTGTGAGGGATAAGTGATGAGAAAGAACCTACTCGTGCCTCTCGCAGTGTCTTTGCTGTTCTTAGGGCCCGCAACCTCCGGACGGATGGGTAACGCTTACGGTCAGGAGAAAGCTGGACCCCAGCTGCCACCCCACGTGAGCCGCCCGCGTGGGGACCCCGGCGTGTGCGCGGATCTGCCCGGACAGACTTCGGGCACACATAGATTCCGAGTGGGAGAGACGATTGAGATTCCGCTCAGAGGTGACGGCGTGCCGGCAAGCGTTGCTGATTGTGAGCCGGTGGAGCTAAAGCTGTACTGGGCTAACGGGCGAAACAACGGCAGCATGTTCAACGTGACTTTTCTGGACGACCACAACATACCAATCTACACGAGACAGATTCCGGGTTTCCTTCCAGGGGTACTCCAGTTTCCCTTGTCGTCGTTTGACACTCAACCCGGGAATGGCTCATCGCTTGCCATGATCTCCGTTCCCACCACTGTAACAATCCAAGCAGTGCAGCCTTTTGCTGCGCCGGCCACTCTTTCATACACGGTCACCCGGGTGGCTCGCGTTTCGAGGCCAGGGGAAAGACGCGAAGAGGGGAACGGGGTAAGGGACGAAAGGGAGACACGAGAAAAAGGCGAACCAGAGAGCAGAAAAGGGAATGAAATCGTGAGCATCCACAACGCCGTGAGGTTGATCGGCGCCAGTAGGCTGCCCGTGGTCCAGATTGAGTTGAAGACAAGCCGCCCATTTCCGGTCAGGGATGTGCCTTTGCAATTACGGATCGGAAAGAGAGTCTTTATCGATGAACTAAGCGGTGAGTACACCGGGCGAAAGCTTACCTTGAGCCTGACGCCGGAGATGTTTGCCGAACTAAAAGACGGC
>JBGQJH010000036.1:0-11167 GCA_041498935.1 Pyrinomonadaceae bacterium
CAAAAAAGAGTGGTTTGCGAATCCGTTAGTCACTCTCGCTGCCAGTTCACCCGAGCCAGTTTGTTCTCGTGCGAGAAATCGTAACGAGTGCTGCCGCCAAATGCCTTTTCAAGAGCGTGACCTAAGCGCTGCGCCAAATGTTCCGTTGTTGTGCTAACGGTAAGCTTGTGGCCGTCACCGCGTTTCAATTCCATAATGCGAGCTAACGGATTGTCCTCCGCAGCCCTTCCCGCTTCGTTCCGCAGTAGTTGTTCAATCTCTTCATGGTGTGCGTCGAAGAAGGTGCCATCTAAATAGACAAATCCGCGCGGTTCACCGGTGCGTTTCTGTTGACACGCGGGGCAAACTGTCAGCTGCGGAGGCCGCCAATGTTTGTGCTGTTCGTTTCCGGAGCCTGAATTTGCGGCGATCCAACGTCGTTCGCATACACTGCTCCACAATCTGCACAAACTGCGGGCTCGCTCATGGCGCGCGAAGGGCGATGGCGGCCGGCTTCGTGATCGACTCGTTTGGTAAATGTCGCGTTTGTATACGGCTTCTTGCTACGCATAGCTCACCCGGTAGGCTGCAATTTTACGAACCGCCGACTGCTGAAAACAGTGTCCTTTCGAGATCGCACTTAAGATTTTCCTCAATTGGATAGCAGGCAACGCATGTGCCCACGAATTGAGTTCCGCGATGTCCAAATCGGTGAAAAAAAGCGGTGGAAAGCCGCCTTTTGGACCGCAAAGTTGGTTGCTCGATCTTAGAGCTAACCAACAAGTAGCGAGCTTTCACACACTGCCTGCGTAAGTTTTCTCACTCTGAAGCAACCAACACTGCGAACACAGATGTATTTGGAGGGAAATTCTCGGTGATAGGCGGAACGCTTTTTGCCAGTTATCTCCCTGACTGGTAGGCGAGTAGAGCAGGAGTTTGCTTGTCATGTTTATACATGAGATGAGTGAGTTTGAATGTCGCCAGGCTTTACAGCAGGCAACAGTCGGCAGGCTGGCATGCGCACGTGACAATCAGCCTTATGTCGTTCCGATCTATTTCGCATTTGATGGACAGCACGTCTACGCTTTCACCACAGTCGGGCAAAAGATCGAGTGGATGCGCACCAATGCGCGGGTCTGCCTCGAAATCGATGAGCGAACCACGCACGATCAATGGAAGAGCATTATTGTTTTTGGACGATACGAGGAGCTACCGGATCTGCCTGAATATGAAGCGGCAAGAGTAAAGGCTCACGAACTGCTGCAGAAGCATCTTATGTGGTGGGAGCCTGCCTATGTGGGTGCTGCGCATCGCGATATCCCGCACTCTGATATACCCATTTTCTACCGCATAAAGATAGATAGAATGACAGGCCATCGAGCCACGCCCGACCTGGCTCAATTAGCAGTGTCAGACGGAGAGGAAGCGAAGGCAAGGGACGGCTGGTGGGCCGAGATCCTGCGACACCTGGGCGTGAAGAATTAAACTTCTATAACTTTCTGCGGTTGTTCGAGGGCCACACGCACCGTTTCATCTTCGTGAGCGAGCGGTTTATTTCCGAGGACAATACGGATCTCATGTAGTGTTCCATCAGCTTGGAGCGGTATCTCATTTAGCGGGAGCAACGCACCGTCCAGCTCGACACTCACAACTCCCACACTCACGCCATGAGGGTTTTCAACTTTGATGTGATACAGCGTTTTCCCTCTGCGATACGTGACTTCATACCCGGGCCAGCTCCGCGGGATGCTAGGCTCTACTGTCAGTCGGTCACCACGCAGCTTGAAGCCAAGCATCGATTCCAGTCCGGCGCGATACATCCATGCGGCTGCGCCCGTGTACCACGTCCAACCGCCACGTCCAGTGTGGTGGGCCGCAGCATATATGTCGGCGGCGACAACGTAAGGCTCGACCTTGTATCGGTGCAGGCCGGCGCGCGTGGACGCCTGATTGATCGGGTTCAAGAGTGCGAACAAGTCCCCTGCGCGGTCACCATCACCAAGCATCGCATAGGCGATAAGCGTCCAGAGCGCGGCATGCGTATACTGCCCCCCATTTTCGCGCACGCCTGGCACATAGCCTTTGATATAGCCGGGCTCAACTACACTCTTGTCAAAAGGAGGAGCGAGTAGGAGCACCAATCCTTCCTCACCAAGAATGAGGTGTTGCTCGACGGCAGCCATCGCGCGCTTTGCGCGTTGCAAGTCTGCGGCACCTGAGATTATTCCCCACGACTGGGCGATCGAGTCGATGCGGCACTCATCATTGCGTGCTGAGCCTAACGGCGTACCGTCGTCAAAAAACGCGCGAACGTACCAGTCTCCGTCCCAACCGTGTTGTTCCAGCGCAGTTTTCAATTTGCTCATATGTTCGCGATAGCCCCGGGCTCTACCGGTCTCACCGCGCGCGTCGCAAAACTCCAGGAAGTCCTTGAGCGTCTTATAGAGAAACCAGCCGACCCATACACTCTCGCCCTTACCCCGCCAGCCAACGCGATTCATGCCATCGTTCCAGTCACCAGTGCCGATGAGGGGCAAGCCATGAATCCCTACCGATAAGCTGCGGTCGAGAGCGCGCGCACAATGCTCAAACAGTGTCGCTGATTCAGCTGAGATAGAAGGTTGACTAAAGGATTCCATTGCGTCTACTGCGATAGCTGGTGCTTCAAGAAAACGCACATCTTGATCGAGCACTGAAAGATCACCAGTAGCATTGATGTAGAAGTTTGTGACGTAAGGTAACCAGAGCGGGTCGTCAGAGAAGCGCGTGCGTACGCCATGTCCCCTCGGCGGATGCCACCAGTGTTGGACATCACCTTCGGAAAACTGGCGACCAGCCGCACGCAGAATATGTCCGCGCACGATTTCTGGCTTTGTATAGACCAGAGCCATTACATCCTGTAATTGATCGCGGAAGCCGTAAGCCCCACTAGATTGATAAAACGCTGAACGCGCCCATACACGACACGAGAGTGCCTGGTACAGCAACCACCGGTTCATCATTATGTCCATTGCGGCGTCAGGCGTGCGCACTTCGATCGTTCCCAGCAGTTCATTCCAGTGACTTATGACTTTCTCGAATGCTTCTCTGACGGCAGCGATCTGCCGATATCGAGTAACGATGAGGCGAGCCTCGGCCAGAGTTTCAGCCTGACCAAGCAGTATCACGATTTCGCGTTGTTCGCCGGGACCGAGTTCCAATACGGTTTGCAATGCAATGCAGGGGTCGAGTCCCGCGCCAGTAGCGCCTGAGAGTCGGGTGCGGCGGAGGGCGGCCGGGCGCGCCGTCGAACCGTTGCGTCCGAGGAATTCTTTGCGGTCGCAGGTGACCGTGCGTTCAGACTCGCTCATCTCAACAAACGCAACGCGGGGGGCGAACTCGTTGTTGTAAGGATTGTGGGCCAGGATCGCGCCCGTCGTTTGGTCCACCTCCGTAGTAATGAAGGGCGCCGAAAAGCTACGCTGTGTACCTAATACCAGTTCGGTGTAACTGGTAACAGACAAGCGGCGTTTTCGATCGGTTTTGTTGTGCAGACGCAGCCGGGCAATCTTCACGGGTGTGTCAGTCGGAACAAACATCAGTAGCTCTTGCGCTATTCCATGGCTGGTGTGCTCGAAGATGGTGTAACCCTGCCCGTGTCGAACTTTGTAAGGTGAGGTCTGGCGGATTGGCAGAGGTGTTGGCGTCCATATAGCGCCCGTATCTTCGTCACGCAGATAGATTACTTCGCCTGAGGGGTCGCACACCGCGTCGTTAGACCACGGGGTCAAACGATTTTCATGACTGTTAACCGACCACGTATGACCCGCCCCATTCTCGGAGACTTGAAATCCGAAATTCACTGAATTTGCGAGGACGTTTAGCCACGGCGCCGGCGTCCATTGTCCCGCACCGAGAATCGTGACGTACTCGCGGCCGTTTTGACTAAAGCCACCCAGCCCATTGAAGAAGGTCAGATTTTCCATAGGGACGGTTGGTTCCAAATCAGCATATGACGGCCGACTTGGGATAAACGGTGCCGGAAGCTCGCGTTCAATCGCGGGGCGCGATAAATGTTCTTCCAGTGAGCCTCGCTCCGTCACAATGCAAACGCGTGCGGCTGTATGCAGCAGAATTCTGTCAGCTTCAGGCATGATGTCCGAGCGTCGAAGAAACACGCCGCCCGGTTTATCGACCAGATGCTGCGCTCCGCTTTTCCGAATAAGTTCAAGCAACTCATCCTGCAGAGATTGAGCATAGCTCGCGGGATGATCATTTAGGATCACCAGATCTATTGACAATCCTTTCAAACGTAAATACTCATGCCCACGCAACATTTGTTTCACTATCCTGAGATCACGCTCGTCACTGATGCGAACCAGGATGATGGGCAGATCGCCGCTAATGCCATACGGCCACAGACCTGCTTGCGTCTTGCTGTTCAGCGCGAGCACGTGCGGCCGCGGACGCAAATCCGGATCGGAATAGAGCACGAGGCCGGCGAGACGCTGAAAGAGCTGAGCTTCTTCAACATCCACATCGAGATGACGCAGCTCCACCTGCGATTTAGTCCAGGCCAGTCTTGCCTCGCGTTCGAAAGTTCTCGGTTCGTGATACTTATCGGCCAGCCTTAGCGCTTCTACGCGCGAATGCGCAACTGCCGTAGCGAAAGAGACGCGACCCGTCTCGCCGGGCTTGAGTCGTAAGCGCTGGCATAAGCTGAAGATTGGATCGAGCCCTGCGCCGAAAGAGTTTGAGCGTGGCCGGTCCTCAAGGATCGCCGAAGGATCTGCCGGGCTGTGCCCGCGACCCACGAAACGGCTGCGATCTGTCTCATACTGAAGAGCTCCAACCACCTCCCCTTCGGTGACCACCGTATGCAATCCCCAGATGGACTCTTCCTTCTCTGAACGCGGTCGACGGCGAGCCAGTAGTGCATTGTCAGCTGCGATAAACTCGGTTTCGACAAACAAATTACTGAACGCCTGGTGTGCGATATCAGCCGCGGGAGGGGCGAGGACTACCTCTGCGTAACTAGTCACTTCGATCTCTCGGGCGCGCGACGATTGGTTGGTAACCGAAACTCGGCGCAACTCCGCATTGTCTTCCGCTGAAACGATTATCTCGGTATGTGTTGCGAGACCGACATCCCGTCGCCAGATATCGGCCTTGTCATCAGAAAAGGAGACCTCGTAGAACTGCGGCGTGCGCGTTGTCGGCTGGTACCCTGCCGACCAAACCGCTCCGCTGCCGATGTCGCGGAGGTAGCAGAAGCTACCCCAACTGTCACGCGTCGAGTCTTCATGCCAGCGAGTTACAGCAATAGATCCACATGTGGAATAACCGGCTCCCGCTGTCGTCACCATCACCGAGTAGGCGCCGTTTGAAAGCAACTGTGTGCGTGGAGAGGGGAGATCTGTTGTGCCATACCGCCGCGCGGTGGTCGGTGTCGGGAGTGTTCGAGCCCTCCGGCCCGACAATACCTCCTCGGCGCGCGGATGCACCGTGGGCACGCCACGCGGCACACGCTCCTGCAGCAACAGCTCATTGGCCTGGACGAGCGCGTCTGAGTGAAAACGATTCTGCATCACATAATCGTTCAGCAGATTGTCGAGCGCCACCAGACTCATACCCTGGTGATGCGTCATGAAGGCCCGGACCAGCACCATCTTTTGATTTGGCGGCAACCGCTCGGGCGTGTAGTCAACCGCTTCGTAAAAGCCGAAACCCGCAAGTGCGCCTTCCTGCTCGAGACGCACCAAATTCTGGACGCCAACGTGAGGCTCGAGCATGGCCGCCAAAAGCGTGGCGTAAGGGGCAACTACCAGGTTCTCGCTCAGTCCGCGCTTCAGGCCCATGCCCGGCACCCCGAAAGGCGCGTATTGATAAGTAAGATTAAGGTCGCGCGCATTGTAAGCGGATTCCGAAACTCCCCACGGCACGGCGTGCTCGTGGCCATAGGCGATTTGGCGCGCAACTACGGTTCGATAAGTCTCAGCAAGCAGGGTCTTTTCGTAATTACGCATGATCAAAAGTGGCATCAGGTACTCAAACATGGTCGCGGACCAGGAAATCAGTGCCTGACTTCCGTTAACCGAAGTGAGTTGGCGCCCAAGGCGGAACCAGTGTTCTTGAGGAACGTCACCGGTCGCGATCGCTATAAAGCTCGCCAGCCTCGCCTCTGAAGCCAGTAGATCGTAGAACGACTCGTCACGATGGCCGTCACTCACGTCATAACCAATCGTGAGGACTTTGAGTTTTTCATCGAATAGGAACCCGAAGTCCACCTCATCAACAAGACGCTCACACAAGCGGGCAAGACTGCCTGCCCGCGAAAGCAGAGTATTGTTCGCCGCTGCTGCTCGTTCGAGCGCCTTCGTTAATGAGTCCAAATTGTCGAGCAATTTGCCGAGGTCGGACTCCGACGACAGTGATTTCTCAAGTTCTGGCCGCAGAGCAGCGAGTTGCACCAGCACTTGGTCGCAAAGTTCAGGAATTTTCGAAGGGACAGGCACGAGATTCAATTCATGTCTGATCTTCCCCAGTTGTGTCGAAAGATCATCGGGATACCGGCCGGCTGCGGCTGAGACAATCCGCGCCAAAACACCGGCCCAGGGTGTGACTATATGCAGATCACGGCTGAGGGCTTCAATCTGGTGAATGAAAGCGCTGATCCAGAAACGCAACTCCCCGAAATTCTCGGCGCCATGTTCATGGGCCAGAGCGTTAACGAAGTCTTGAATCGTGGCTGCACGTTCTGCGAGTTTTGCGAGAGAGCTCGACCAGTCAGTTAGAGTCTGTGGCGCCTCGTGCGTGGTTAGACGAACACACGCATCTATTTCCTGGCGAAGCTGTTTGACTGTGACCACATCAGTGCGTTGCCTGCTGGCGCCGAGCAGATCCACCTCCTGGGAGACAAGCCTAATTGTGTCAGACAGCCCAGCGGTGACTCGCGCGGCGAAAAACGGACGTTCCGGCAATTCATTACAAGCTTGTTTGATTACTATCAGGTGTCCCGCCAGATTACCGCTATCGACGGTAGAAACATATTGCGGTAGCAACGGCTCGAGCGTGTGCGTGTCATACCAGTTAAAGAAATGTCCGCGAAATCGTGGCAGCTTTTCTAAAGTAGTAAAAGTAAGTTCGAGCCGTTCGATGAGTTCGAGCGAACCCGTATAGCCAAAATCATGCGCCGCCACAGTTGATAGTAAGAGCAGGCCGACGTTAGTAGGAGATGTCCGATGCGCGACTACTGGCTGCGGGTCTTCCTGATAATTGTCCGGTGGCAGCCAATGATCCTCTTCTCCTACAAACATTTCAAAAAATCGCCAGGTGCGCCGCGCGATGAGCCGAGCGACCTTGGTATCCTCCACCTCTAGACGTTTCGGCTCAACGGAAAGCGGTTGGCTTAGGCGGTAGGCGATTAATGGAGAGAGAACCCAGGCTACCAGAAACGGCGCTGCGACAAGAATAGCGTCAGTTTTCACCAGCACGATCAGCGTCGCTATAAACGCTGCAATCGCGGAAGCTGGCCACATGAAGCAAAGAAAGGTCCTCCCATCAGCGGCGGTTGCACACCCCCCTTGCGCCGTCACCCATTCCAGCAGACGCCTCTTCGAAACCAGCTTGCGATAGAAAGTTCGAGCAATGGCGTCACTCATCAGGTAAGCCTGATGGGCAATGAAAGTGATGTTGAGCAGAACTTGCAAAGTATTAATCCGCACATCACCCCACATACTCCAGAAGTGGCTGGTCCACGGGACACCCCGCGGATGAATCAGCAGCCCTCTCGTAACATGCGCGTAGACCGGAAATGCGAGGGTAAGCAATATGAAAAGTGTCCAGAGCAGCGGAGCGCCTGGCAATGCGGTCCAGGCTGTTATTAACCAGAGCATGACGGCTGGCGCAACCAGGCTTCGCCGCAAGTTGTCCAATATCTTCCAGCGTGAGATCAGCGGCAGCGAATTGAGTAGCGTTCGCCCGTCTTCAGTTGGGGCGTACCGGAAACTCCACGGGGCGACCTGCCAGTCTCCACGTGTCCAGCGATGTTGCCTTCGTGCATAAGTGTCATAACGCTCGGGATAATCATCGAAAAGCTCAATGTCTGTCACTAGCGCTGCGCGAGCGTATAGTCCTTCAAATAGGTCATGGCTCAGTAGAGAGTTTTCGGGGACGCGCCCATTCAGTGCGGCTTCGAACGCGTCGACGTCATAGATCCCTTTCCCGGTATAACTTCCTTCGACGAACAAGTCCTGATAGACGTCCGAGATTGCCGTTGTGTAAGGGTCGACGCCCGTATTACCCGAGAATGTGCGGGCGAAGAGTGACCGAGACGCACTCACGAGCGAGATACTGATGCGCGGTTGAAGAATCCCATAGCCACGCGTGACACGGCCCACTTCCGCATCGAAGTATGGTCGGTTAAGTGGATGCGAGATTGTGCCGATCAAGCGTCGGGCCGTGGCGTGCGGAAGTTGGGTGTCAGAATCGAGCGTGATCACGTAACGTATCTGAGACAGCGTCGATGGGTCGGCTGTAATAACGACAAAGCTTGTATCGCGTGCGCCGCGCATGAGGTGATTAAACTCGCGCAGCTTGCCACGCTTTCTCTCCCATCCAATCCAGCGGCCCTCGCTCTGGTTCCACTGCCGGCGACGATGAAAGAGATGGAAACGTGCCAGCTCACTCTCTAGACTGTATCGGGCGTTTAGATCGGCGATCCCGTCTCGGGCTGCTTCAAGTAACGTTTCGTCATCAGGCATACTTTCTTGCGGCGCATCGGCAAAATCCGACAGCAGCGCGAAGAAAATTTGTTCGTCTTGATTAGCTAGATAATGAACTTCCACCCTCTCGAGCAGTTCGCTCACAGATCCCTCATCCGTTAGCATGGCCGGAACGACAACTATCGTGCGAGTGTGCTCTGAGATGCCCGAAGAAGTGTTCATCTTCGGCAGTAGAAGCGGTTTCACGCCAAGAGTCACGGCCCAGTTCACAAAGCTCGTCGCCAGATCACTGGCTGGGATGAGAGATAGAAGAGCGACGCCCGCCATCATCAAGCCAGTCGCACCTGCTAAGTCGGCGTAATAGGTAATCAGCGCGACGATTATCGTGGTCGCAACGGCAATCGCCCCCAAGTAGCCGATTGTCGGGTGACGTAACAAGAGGCGAGCAGCCTGCTCACGAATGCTTGGGCGGAATGCGACCGCTGCCTCGAGTTGCGCCAGGCCGTCGTCGATCAGGTAGTAACCGACATGCGCGCTGGCGTCTGTTTTAGTATTTGGTTGATCTGCGTGCTGGGCTAGTTCCAAGACGCGTCGGCCAATCTCGAGTTCGGCCACGCCAGTCCGCCTGCTGAGCCGCTCAACGACGTGCCGATAACGATCACGCGTGGCAAAGTCCATTCGCGGATATGCTCCTACAGGATCCGATCCCAAGAGCGGATCAATCAGGCTGACACTCTCAAAAAACTCCTCCCAGTCGAGCGTCGAGAGCAAGCGCATGCTCGTGATGATGTTTGCTACCGTGACTTCCGCCGAGGCCTGCCTTTGATGCTCAAGCTGCACTACCTGCTCCGTGCTCTGTCCTTTCAGCGCAAGTTGACGGTCCACCCAGCCGAGCGCAACTGACATGGCCGGATCCTGATCGTGAAGCCGTTGCGTGAACTGAACAACAAAAGCGGGATCGGGTTCTTCTCGAATTCGTCTCGTGAGTACAGAGATCAGTGCTTCAGGTTGCAAGTCAGGACGCTTCAGCAACTCGTCCGCCAGCGTATTCGCCTCAACCCGTTTCTGGCGGGCGGCAACCGTCCGCGCTGCCAGCCGCCGCAGATTTTCAACCAAGGCGAGCCGGAGTGTGATAGCCACGGCCCATAATTCACCGATGGAAAGCGCGGTTTCGCGCTGGTACGCGCGAACGAAGCGTTTCAGTGTTTCAAGATCCAATCGGCTGTCCGTGTGAGAGATGATTCCCATGGCGACGGCGTAAATGCGCGGGTAGCGAGCCAGTTCGCCTTCGCTCAGCTTGGGAAGCTCACGGTAATAACTCTCCGGCAAATCCTCCCGGATTTCTCTTAACTGTTCTTCAACTATATGGAAGTTGTCGACCAACCACTCGGCGGCGGGTGAGACGGTGCGCTCGCGACGGATAGCGTCGGCCAGCGTTTTGTAAGCACTTATGAGAACCAGTTCATTGTCTTCCAACCTGGATAGCAGATCCTGTCCCCGGGTTGGACCTGCGAAGATTTTGTGCCTGGCTGCCACCAAGGTCGCGTACTGTTCAAGATGCTCGACACTGTATAGCTCGCGGGCAAGAGGAAGTTCGTCACGACCGGAGCCAAAATGCCGTCTTCGTCGTAACAGTCGTGCGAAGAGGTTTGCCATATTTCGTTCACACAATGCGAAGAAGGATGGCTGCCCGTGATAGCGCAGCCATCCTCGGACTGATCGCAGGAGATCTCAGTCGGCTATCCCAGCAAACCGGCAGCAAGTCGTCTGATCCGCCGTTCTAGACATGCAGGTCTGCCCCGGTGCGTACCACTTCGACTGAACAATGCGCTCGGGAAACCACAGCCGTAGCGACACTGCCGAGAAGGAATTTCTCAAAAGGCTTTTGCGCGCATGATGCCCCGACAAAAATGCACTCCGCACCCCACTCTTCAGCATTGGCTATGATCAAACGCTTAGGATCGCCCTCTTGAATTCTTGATGAGACCAACAACTCCAAGCCGCGCAACTTCTTCGCTGCTGCATCCACGAACTCCTGCACCCATGTCCGTCGGGCCACGCTCGAAGCGCCTGGTGTAGCCGGCAGAATTGGCGCACTCGACGCACTTAACAGGTCAACCACAGTAAGGAGTCGCACCTCGCTCGCCGGCGGCCACATGCGCATGGACACGGCATCGACGGCTGCTTCCGAACACGGTGATCCATCCAAAGCCAGAAGGATTCGCACCGGTGAGCCGTCTTTCCAAGCTGTACCGCGTGCCACCCTGACCGAGCAGTGCGCCTCGTTGGCGACTTTCTGTGAAACACTGCCGAGAAGAAATCTGCCCAAACCTGAGTGGCCCTGCGAGCCAACAACTATCAAGTCTGGCTTCCAATCACGGGCCTTCTTCAAAATCTCACGTGCCGGGGAGCCCGACGATTCTTCAGCCTTAATGTCCCAACAAGGAAAATGCGCCTGCAATCGAATCTTCGCTTCGAGTGCCAGG
>JBGQJH010000037.1:0-11053 GCA_041498935.1 Pyrinomonadaceae bacterium
ACATGGCGCAGGTGGTTGTCCGTTTGCCAAAGAGTAATTCTTCAAAACGGACGACTCCAGCCTGGTTTGGCCGGATTCAAGCTTGGAAAGGTCTCTTCCTCCGATGGTAAACGAACGCAGACGAGCGCCCCGAGTCAAAGTGAACCTTCAGGCACGTTGGGAAGGCGACCACGGTCAGCAAGAGGCAAATGTTACCAGCCTGAGCCAGAATGGTTGCTTTGTGCTCAGTGGCGGTATATTCGAGCCAAAGGAACTCGTCCGCTTGGAAATCATGCTTTCCCATGATGACTCAATCTATCTCTGGGCCGAGGTAGTAGAAGCGGCGGAGGAGATAGGGTTTGCGCTGCGATTCACTTCGCTGGAAGAGGCGGACGAAAAGCGGCTCGCGCAATTTCTCCAACGGTTTCCAGTAGCCAAAGGCCGATGATCCCAATATCTACAAACTTCCCGCCGGTCGCCCAATGCGCTACCACTGACTGACCCCAGAAACAATATGCTCGTTATGTACTCTCATGAAATGTGTCGCTGGAAAGGAGACGCAATGAGGAGTCAGGTTGCGGCTGCCTTCATTGCCATCCTCCTCCTGGCCTTGACAGCGGCTGGACAAAAACTTAAACCGCCTAAACTTGTCCCCACACCCTCCACCGAAAGCCAGGAGCAGCTGATCAGGGAAGGAATTGAGTTGCACGACAAAGGCGACTATGACGGAGCGATAAACCGCTACGAGGAAGTCCTGCGAGAAAGTCCCAGCAACGTACAGGCGCTCTATGAAATGTCGTTTTCTTACTATGCGAAGAAGGACTATCAAAAGAGTATCGACGTCGGATACAGGGCCGCCCAGTTTAAGTCTGACCTGCTTGAGGCTGTCTATGTGCAACTGGGCACTTGTTTCGATGACCAGGGTAACCCGCAGAAAGCTGTGGAGACATACAAGGCCGGCCTGAAACTGGCGCGCTCCAGTTCTTTGCTTGAGTACAACCTGGCAGTCACCTACTTGCACACCAGGCAATTGGAAGACGCCAGGGCGGCTGTCAAGAAAGCGGCGGCGCTTGATCCGAACCACGCCAGCAGCCATCTTCTCCTGAGCACGCTGTTCGATAAAGGTTCCTACAAGATACCGTCTCTTTTGGCAGCGTGGCGCTTCTTGATTCTTGAGCCGGCCTCGCAACGGGCTGAAGTCGTCCTGGAGCTCATTAATAAACTCATGCAGGCGGGCGTCTCGCCAGGTAAGGATGGGAACAACATCCGTCTTATCCTTGAAACGGGGCAAAAGAAGGACGAGGGCGACTTCCGGTCTATCGATCTATTCATGGGATTGATGAGAGCGGCAAACTATGCTGAGAAGAACAAGGACAAGAGTGAAATGCAACTGCTAGTGGCCAACTTTAATTCCTTGTTCTCCATTCTTTCGGAATCGACGACCAAAGCAGATCGCTCAAAGTTTACCTGGAAGTATTACGTGCCTTACTTCGTCGAGATGAAGCAGCAGGGCCACACGGAGGCTTTCATTTATTACGTCAATCAGCGAGGCACGATCGCGGGAGTGGACGAATGGCTAAAACAGCATCCGAACAAAGTCGCTGACTTTCTCGCCTGGTCCAGGAGTTACCGCTGGCCGCAGGTGGATTGAATCTCGAAAGCAAGTCTTATCGCGATGAACCTCGAATTCCCCGAACGCTTCAACATGGCTGACTACTTCCTCTACCACAACCTGGGGGAAGGACGCGAAAACAAAGTCTGTCTCTACTTCGAGGACCAGACATTCACTTACGGCGAGACCGCCCGCAGGTCGAATCGCATCGGCAACGCCCTGCGAGAGTTGGGCCTCGAGATCGAAGATCGAGTTCTAATCGTTCTGCCCGATTGTCCGGAGTTTGTCTGGACGTGGTTTGGGTCGGCACGCATTGGCGCCGTAATCACGATGGTTAATCCACTGCTGCCGGCGCAGGATTACAAATACTATCTCGATTACACGCGTGCGCGCGTGGCAGTTATTCATAAGTCGCTGCTCAAACAATTTAAGGAAGCCACGTCAGCGGCGAATTACCTGCGCGCTGTTTTGGTGGTTGGTGATCGGGAACATGACGACGACATGGATTTCGTTAACGACCGGATCGCGTGGTCTTCATTTAATAGCACGGTTTTTTCCGCCGCTGATGAGTGCACTCCCGCCGACACGCATCGTGACGACATCGCGATCTGGTTGTTCACTTCCGGTTCTACAGGGCATCCCAAGGGCGCGGTGCATTTGCAACACGACCTGCCTTTCAACACCGAAGTCTTCGCGAAACGCACGATGGGCGTGAACGAAGGCGATTTGACCGTCTCGGTGCCGAAGCTCTTCTTTGGTTACGCGACGGGCACGAACCTTTTGTTTCCCTTTGCAGTCGGCGGCGCAACGGCGCTCTTTTCGGAACGCTCGACTCCGGAAAAACTCTTCGAAGTCATCGAACGATATCGTCCCACGATTCTGACCACCGTCCCGACCATGATCAACTCGATGCTGAATGCGACGGATGCGAGCAGCCGTGATTTGTCGAGCCTGCGCTTTTGTTATTCAGCCGGCGAGGCTTTGCCCATTGAGCTCTCCGAGCGTTGGCAGAAGAGTTTGGGCGTGGAGATCTGCGACGGCATCGGCTCGGCGGAGATGTTTCACATCTACATCACCAACCGGCCTGGCGACGTAAAGCCGGGTTCGCTGGGCAAGGTTGTCGAAGGATATGAAGCGAAGATAATAGATGCGGAAGGCAAGGAACTCGGCGCCGGCGAGATGGGGACGTTGAAGGTCAAGGGCGACTCGGCTGCGCTCTGCTACTGGAACGCTCACGAAAAGTCGAAGGAGACTTTTGCCGGCGACTGGTGCACGACCGGAGATCAATTCCACGTCGACGACGAAGGCTATTATTGGTATCACGGCCGCACGGATGACATGTTGAAGGTCTCGGGCATCTTTGTCGCGCCGGCCGAAATTGAAAACTGCCTGCTGCAACACGAGGCCGTGCTCGAATGCGCCGTTATTGGCTATGATGCGGGCGACGGTCTCGTGAAACCCAAGGCTTTCGTCGTGCTTCGTAACGATATCAGAACCGGGAGCGGTAGCGACCGGGTTGATCGGAGCGGTAGCGACCGGGTTGATCGGGGCGGTAGCGACCGGGTTGATCGGGGCAGTAGCGACCGGATCGCTGGGGGCAGTAGCCCGACCGTCAGGAAGGGCGCACCCCACCAATCAACTAGCGAGCTGGCGGAGGAATTGAAGGACTTCGTAAAGTCCCACCTTGCCGTTTACAAGTATCCTCGCTGGATCGAATTCGTTTCTTCCTTGCCAAAAAACGATCGCGGCAAACTCGATCGTAAGCAGTTGAAGCAGGTCTAAGCGCAGACGTCATTGAAAAGGAGAACCCTGGTCGTCGCAGCCGCGGCTCTCAGTTTGCTGTTCACTGTTTTAGAACCATTCCCCGGTCTGCTGCGTATACTTTTCCGCATTTCTAACTGATCCGATTAGGAGCCACTTAATGAATTCACTTTCTCGTAGTTATTTCCGACGCCGCGGATTTTTGTCTGCCCTCCTTTCCATCTCGCTGGCAATCACGCTGCTTTCACCTGCTGCCCTGGCGTGGCCGCAGGGCGCGACAACAACCGCACAGACTGGCGCCGCTGTTGCTCCGGCCCGCAAAGCCGCCGCGACACTAACCGCCACCGAGCGAAAAGCGGCTGCTCGCGTAAGGTTCGAAACGATCCGCGAGGTCACTACCACGCTGAGCTCGCCGGAGTTTGAAGGTCGCGGAACAGGACAGCCGGGCGCCGATAGGGCCGCGCGTTATTTGGCTGACCGTTTCGCCAAACTCGGACTCAAGCCCGCGGGCGAGAACGGCACTTACCTGCAAGCGATCAAATTCAGGTCGGCGCAAGTGTTGCCGGAAACATCCGTCAAGGTGGGCGACGCGGCTCTCAAGCATAGCGAGGACTACGTCATCCTGCCGCCCTACACTTCGGAACAGGTGGATGCGACCGGCGGTGTTGTGTTTGCCGGTTACGGCGTCGTCTCCCCGGAGTTGAAACGCGCCGATCTCGCCGGGCTCGAACTAAAAGACAAAGTTGTGATCATTCTCAGCGGGCAACCTGACGGCGTGGATGCGGCCGCATGGAAACGCGCCACTAATCCGCAGGTCAGAGGGCTGAACATCTTCAGTCGCGGCGCGGCGGCGATGATCGTCGCCAATGCCGGCACGCCCGCCCAACCTTTCTCCACCATTGCCAATTATCTATCGCGCCGCCGCGTTAGTTTGGCATCTGCGCCAGCGTCAATGTTGAAGATTCCCCCGGTGCTGCTGTTGAGCGATGCGGCCATGGAAAAAGTTTTTGCCGGCGCCGAAATGACTTATGCACAAACTTTGGAAAAGGCGAAGACTGGCGCGACGGTTACGCGCGATCTCGGAAAGACGGCGACTATTGCCTTGCGCATCAAGCGCGAGGATACGACCAGTAGCAACGTGGTCGGCGTGCTCGAAGGCTCGGACGCGAAACTGACGGATGAGGCGGTGGTCTTTTCCGCGCACTACGACGCTTACGGCCTCGATAACGGCCGCATCTATCCCGGGGCTGCCGACAATGCGCTGGGGGTGGGTACCATCACGTCCGTCGCCGAAGCCATCAGCAAAGCTTTTCCTAAACCAGCTTCGCGTCCGCGTCGCTCAATTATCTTTTTGGCAGTGACCGGTGAAGAGTATGGTTTGTTTGGTTCGGAATACTGGGTGCAGCATCCCACCTGGCCGCTCGAGAAGATTGCTGCGGACATAAATTTCGACGGCATCGGCACGGAAATTTATGGGCCGGTGAAACGCGTCGTCGGGTTTGGCGCGGAGCATTCCGATCTGGGCACAGTCTTTGAAGACGTTGCCGCAGCTACGGGAAACATCGTCACGCCCGACCCGATGCCGGAAGAGAACGCTTTTGTTCGTTCGGATCATTATGCGTTTGTGAAGAAAGGCGTGCCGGCGTTGATGCTGCTCGGCGGGCCGGCCGGCGACGTGTCTATCTGGATCCCACGCGCGAGGAAATGGCTCGAGACTGACTACCATTCGCCCAGCGATACGGTGAAGCCTGACTGGAACTGGACCGGACCGCAAACGCTCGCACAGGTTGGCATGATCATCGGCCTGCGCGTCGCCAACGCTGACGCGATGCCCGCGTGGCGCAGCACGTCACCCTTCAACAAGCCACGCAACCCAACGAAGGCGTTGCCTGGGAATTAAGATTCCTTCTTAGCGTTGGAAGACGGGCGGAAGCCCGACGTGGCAGCCATTCAGCCATTCCGGCGTTCGAGGTTGTAGTCGCGCAGGCGGCGATAGAGCGTTGAGGGAGAGATGCCGAGGATCTCGGCGGTCTTGCCGCGGTGCCAGCCGGTTTGTTCGAGCGCGGCGAGAATTTGTTGGCGCTCCACGTCACGTAAAGAAGTAGGCGACGAGCCTGCGCCGGGACCGAACGCTCCTGAGCCGGGAGCGAACGAGCTCGCGCCTAAACTAAAGTCCACGGCAGTACCTGGCTGCGCAGCGGGGGCGGTAAACGCTGCGACCGGCATTGAAGGTCTCAAGACCTCCGGCGGCAATTCGTTAATGGTGATGCGGCCATTGTTGGAAAGAATCACCGCCCGTTCCAGGCAGTTTTTTAGTTGCCGCACATTGCCCGGCCAACCGTAAGCCCGCAGCGCCTCGAGCGCCTGCGGCTCAAGCTCCGGCGGCGTGGTCCCGCCCACCTCTCTCAACAGATGGCGTGCCAGCGGTTCGATGTCTTCAGGTCTTTCACGCAAGGGCGCGAGGTCAATCTGAAAACCGTTGATGCGATAGAGAAGATCCGAGCGAAACGATTCATTGGCCACAACTGAATCGAGGTTGCGGTTGGTTGCAGCTACAATACGCACGTTGACTTCAACTTTGCGCACGCCACCCACGCGGAAAAATGTTCGCGTCTCAATCGCGCGCAAAAGTTTTGCCTGAAGCTGCGCCGGCAGTTCGGTAATTTCATCAAGGAACAACGTGCCGCCGTCGGCGAGTTCAATCAGTCCCAGCTTGCGTCCCTTCGCGCCTGAAAACGCGCCCGCTTCGTAACCGAATAGCTCCGACTCCAGCAACGACTCTTGAAACGCAGCGCAGTTGATGTCGATGAAAGATCCCTCCGCGCGCGGCGATAAACGATGAATGGCGTGGGCAACAAGTTCTTTACCCGTGCCCGACTCGCCGGTTATCAACACTGACGCCTCCGAGGGAGCGACGCGCTCGACGAGCCTGACCGCCTCGGTCATCAATTCGGAAACGGAAACGATCTCCGGCAGCCCTGATTGTCGCGCCAGTTGTTCGCGCAAGCGCAGATTGTCCACGCGCAAGCGGCGCTTCTCTGCCGCTTGCTTCACGCGCACGTCAAGTTCCGTGATGCTGTAAGGCTTGGTGAGATAATCGTAGGCGCCAAGCTTCATGGCTTCGACGGCAGTTTCCACCGTTGCCTGCCCCGTCAGCATGATCACTTCCGGCGGGTTGGGTCGTTCGTGAACACGCCGCAAGACTTCCATGCCATCGATCTTCGGCATGTTGATGTCGCAGAGCAACACATCGACATTGCTTTCTTCGAGCTTGCGCAACGCCGCATCGCCGTCGGGCGCGGCCTGCACGCGATAGCCCAGCCGCTCCAACTCCTTCTGCAACACCATGCGAAGATTTGCTTCGTCCTCGGCGATCAGAATTCGTGCTGCCTTTTGCTCGCTCAAGCTTGCGGTTCTCCGTCGTTATTCATTGCCGGGAGTGAAATGGTGAACGTAGTGCCGACGCCCAGTGTAGATTGCACGTCGAGGCTGCCGCCGTGCTCCGTTAAGATACCATAACAAACTGCCAGGCCGAGACCTGTGCCTTTACCAATCTCTTTGGTGGTGAAGAAGGGTTCAAAGATTTTTGTAATGTTTTCCTGGGGGATTCCCACGCCGTTATCACTGACTTCTATCAGCACATTGCTCCCATTTCTTCGGCTGGCGATTCTCAGCACGCCGCCGTCAGGCATCGCGTCGATTGCGTTTGTAGCCAGCGCAATCACGGCCTGCTGCAACTGCCCTGCATCACCGGAAATGGGCGGCAAATCCTCCGGCGTGTCGATTTGAAATTCTACTTGCTCGCCGCGCTGCTGATGCGACAGCAGGCGGGCGGCTGAAGAAATTACATCAGCGAGACTAACGAACGCGCGTTCCGTTGCTCGCGTGCGACTAAAATCCAACAGCCCGTTAGTGATCATCTTGCAGCGAAAGGCCTCGCTGCGAATCAAACCGAGATACTCACGAAGGTCGTCAAGCGCTGCTGATTCTCTAAACTCGCCTTCGCTCACTCGCGATTCGAGCGCTTCGGCGCAGGCGGAGATGGTGGCCAACGGATTGTTTATTTCATGAACCACCCCCGCTGCCAGCCGGCCGATGGCGGCCAGCTTCTCGGCACGAGCGAAGGCGCGGTTTGCCTCGATGCGCTCGGTGATGTCCTCGCCGATCGTGATTACGTGTGACACTTCGCCGCTGCGATCGATCCACATCGGAATCTTGCTTATTAGCCAATGCTTCATTTCGCCGGTGGCAGCCGCGGTCGCATGTTCGATGCGTTGGATCTCTCCGCTTGCAAACACGCTCCGGAATTCGCTTTCCAACAGTTCGCGTTTTTGGCGAGTCAGTACGCCAAAGATGTTCTTCCCCAACACTGAGCCACGCGGGATTCCAAGCACGCCGAGTTCACGGTTGCGGTTCCAGGCAACAATCTCGTAGTTGCGATCGATTGCGTAAAGCGAAAGCGGCAGGCTGTCGATAATTGCCTCGATGAAGCGCCGCTGAGCTTGCACTTCCGCGGTGCGACGCTCAACTTCGATCGTCAGGTTAGCCGACGCGTCGCGGGCGGCCTGGTAAAGACTGGAAATGTGCGCAGCCAGCGCGGCTTGTTGCGCAGCCGCGTCAACGAGCCGGCAGACGGTGTCGTCGCAATCTTCGCGCTTGTCAAACGCTACAATCAACGCACCCTTGGTGCGGCCTCCAAATCTAAGCGGCGCCACGTATTCCACTGCATGCGCTTCGTCGCGCAGGAAAAAATTGCTCTGGTCACTAATGAGCAGCGGCACCGTGCTCGACGAGTTTGCCGAAGTCAGCCAATCCTTCAAACGCTCAACTTGCAGCAACGCATCATCTTCGGCGCTGCCCTCACGATCGAATACACAGACAGCGTGGTGTTCATCACCCAGACTTACAAAAGCGGCACACATGGCGGCGCTGGTCCCTTCGTAAGTTGCTCCGGTCACTCGACGCACCAACTGATCGGGCTCCAGCGTTCGCAGCAACCCGCGGCCCAGGTCTGCCAGGAACCGCAACTCACGATTGCTTCCGATGAGGGCCCATTCTCTCTGCGCGACCCGCAAGTGGGCCCCAGACCTGGAAACGATTTCGGCGGCAGCAGCAGACTTGGCGATGTAGTCGTCCGCGCCGGCAGCGAAGGCTTCCTGCTTCTGACTCTCAAGGTCGTAGTCAGACAGCGCAATCACAGGCAGTCTGCTGGTTGCCGATTGCGCGCGCAGAATCCTGCAAAGCGCCAGGCCATCGACTCCAGGCAGCGCGAGATCGGTCACGACCAGATCGCAAGATTCTTTTTGAAGTAAACGCAGCGCTGAAGTAGCATCGCGGGCGGTGAACGCACGATAGCCGGCCTTTTCGAAGGCACTGCGAAGACGCTCTCGGGCGTTGATATCGTCGTCAACAACGAGAACGTTAGCACTCTGTTCGGGGTTAGTGGCAGCAGGCATGCGTTCAATCCTGAAGCGGCCGGTCTGGGTGACCTTAGGCCACGGAGCCTGCGCGTTGGGAGTTCGGTTACTCGACTCCGGGGCACGCATCTCCTGACAGCGATTGAAAGCGATGGGGATAGGAATGTCAAGACTGTTGAAATGGCGGGCTGGAATTGTAGGGCGCCCCTAATGTGTGCGCCCAGCGGCGGACAGGCAGGTCCACCCCCACAAACGGACCATAGTTCTAGTTAATAGAAACTGAAGCGAGGTTGTCGTTCTCGAGTTCCACGGGTTTTTCGTTTTCAAGCTCGGCGATCTCCACGGACGGTGCGGCCTTCTGCGAGATCTTGTCCAGCTTGTGACCGGACTTGGCGCGATACATCGCCTGATCGGCAGCCACCAGCAGTTGATCTAGAGTTTCGCCCTCGACGCCATACGTCGCCGTGCCAATGCTGATTCCCACGCGCGCCTGGCCGCCGCCGCGAACTTGCAGAGAAAACTCGGAAACGGCGGTCTCGATCCGACTGCGCAAGTCTTCAACCTGATTACCTGTCAGCTCCTGCACAATGGCGACAAACTCATCGCCGGCATAGCGTGCCAGGAAATCGTACTCGCGAAGCTGCGTCTGAATTATTCGTGCCATCTCGCGCAACATCTTGTCGCCAACTTTGTGTCCAAACGTGTCGTTGACGATTTTAAAGTCATCCAGGTCAAGCATCACCACCTGGAAGGGCCGCGCCGTGCGTCGCGCTCGCGAAGCTTCCTCATCAAAGCGCAGAGCCATATAACGCGCATTGGGAAGACCGGTCAGCGGATCGGTAAGCGCGTTCGATTCGGCCTGGGCATGCTGCGTCGCGTTGGACAACGCGTCTGATGCTAACCTCGTAACCGTTTCCAGCAGTCGCATGTGATCATCCGTGTAGTAATCAAGCTCGGTGGAATAAACTGACAGTGCGCCCAGCAACATTTCGTCTTTGAACAAAGGCAGCGAGGCCATCGAGCGGTATTCGCGCTCAATCTCGAGTCCGGCGAAATCCAGACTCGGGTGAAGCTGGTTTATAGGGCTGCGATTCGCGAGGGCAAACCCGGTCACACCTTCTCCCGGCGCGATACATTTTGTCGCCAGGATTTGCGCGTTTCTTCCGACGACGTGAGCCGGGGTGGCATAGCCCTTCAACTCGTCGTAGAGGTAAACCACGCAAGTATCAAACGGAACAACGTGGCCCACCTTGTCCACCAGGACTTCGACGGTGTTGCGCACGTTCAACGACGATCCGAAGGTGCGCGCTATTTCATATAACGCATAGACCTCCTGGTGCGCGCTCTTGATCTGGTCGTAAGCCATGTAACAACCGCGCTCCCGGGTCTGGACCATATCAACTTCAGTCAAGGCAAGAGGTTCGCGCGCTTCGTTTGGCGGCGGTTGTTGTGGCAGGCCAACCGCGGCAATTTCCGACTCGAAGCGCGGCAAGTGTTTTATGAACAACTCAACTACGTTTGGATCAAAGTGGTTGCCTGAACCACGTAACAGTAACGCGATCGCTTCGTCACGCGTCATGCCGCGACGGAAAGGACGATCCTCTCTTACTGAGTCAAAGCAATCGACCACCGAGATAATACGCGCCGTGATCGGTATCTGTTCGCCTTTGAGGCCGTCGGGATAGCCCATCCCATCCCATTGCTCGTGATGGTGGCGCACGATCGGCGTGACGGGATAGGGAAAGTCGACGCGGCTGAGAATCTGCGCGCCGACCGTAGTGTGGATTTTCATTTTTTCAAACTCGACGGGAGTCAAGCGGCCGGGTTTGTTAATGATGTGCGCGGGCACTGCAAGTTTCCCGATGTCGTGAAGCAACGCTCCGGCTTTCAAGGCGGCAATTTCAGCCTGCGAAAGCCCCAGAACCTTGCCCAGCCCAGCGGCGTAGATTTGTACGCGACGCACGTGGCAATGCGTGGTTTGATCCTTGGCGTCAATCGCAGTAGCCAGCGCTTCGGCAGTGGCAAAGTGTATGCGGCTGAGTTCTTCAGTCTCCCGGGTCTTGGCGCTCAGGCGCGACCAAGCCAGGTAAGTGATTTGCGCGCCGGCGTATATCGTTATGCTCAGTAGCGCAAGCGAGAATGCCTGGTGAATGGCCCAGGCCGCTATGAAGGCGCAGCCGGCAATAATGAAAAAACGGTAACGCCTCGCTGGGGGGCTGTAATCAGTCACGTCGAGCACGCTCCTCAACTCACCGGGCGTTCAATTAAGATGTTGATAGACCCC
>JBGQJH010000038.1:0-11027 GCA_041498935.1 Pyrinomonadaceae bacterium
TCAACCTTGAGATGACTACGCACGCTTAGCACAATGTCGCCACCCTCAAGAACGCTCCTCAAGCCGTAGAACTCACAATGCCTGATTGTCGCTTCCCAGACGTTGTTAAGAACTAGCGTGATAAGGGCGTCCGTGATAACAGCGGGCGTGCCAATGAAGGTGATGTCTTTGATGAGGAAGGTTTGCAGTCCACTGACGTTGATCGCGATCCCCTGCTCTCCTGTACGCGGCGCAAACTCAGAGAGCAGGTCGAGCCCCCGACTCAAGACTTCCCCGCTTGAACCTGGGGGAGGTACCGGCGTCAACGACTCGACGCCCAGGATCGAGATATCAGAAGCTACTCCGGTGAAATCTTTCTGGACGGGCGTGATGATGATGTAGCGACCGGCCGGCACGAAAAGTGTGCCGCCACCGGCTTCGCCCAGCGCGTCAAGGGCGGCTTGCAACGCCGGACCGTCGTCCGCCAGACCATCGCCAAACGCGCCAAAGTCGGCAAGGTTGAAAACATTTTCGTCGCTGGTCGAAAGCGAGTGATTACGAGCAGCATAAACTCGGTGCGAGCCAGCGGGCGCGGTTTTGCCCAGCGCAACTGTCAGCCCGGGCAAGGCAAGCAATAGTAAGCAGAGGATTGTTGTGAACTTCATTCGAATCCTTCCTCGAGGTTTTCGGACCCTGGACGACACACATTCCGACGGGACCGAATTGGGACAAAAGGTATGGACTCCGTTTGTGAGGCATAGACGAGGCCTATTAGCATGCGTTAACTAAACTCACCTGGCGCGGGGGGGCGCATGGCCCAGGCGGTTGAGGGCAGTAACGATTTTACACGCGGTTATGACTTATTCCAATACTCGCCGTGGCTTTGTAGCTCTTTTTCCATGCCCCATTTGAGACGCACGACACCTTAGACGCACGGCGCCAGGAGATGGCTTGTTTTCTTAGTGTTAGATTCTGAAAGGGAGGCTTCAGGGTGCGGGCGGCAGGATGCCATGACTGACCCGGAACCGATTGCCGGAATCAATTGACCGTGTGATACCGTACTTTCCTTCCTTTCGAGCGCAGAGCAGAGGACACAACCAGTGGAAAAAGAACCTCGGCCAAAGTCGGCAGCAATCGGCCAGACCATCGCTGACCCGGCAACTGACGGCCCGGTCAAAACAAAGCAGGGTCGAAACCGGAAGCTGGCGCGCTTCGGATTTATCTTTGCACTCCTGGGCTTAGTGCTCTTCGCTTACTTCGTAAGAAAAGCCGGCGTGTCCCAGATCATTGTTGGCATCAAGCGACTAGGCTTCGGATTTCTGCTGATTCTGGGAATTTCTGCCATCCGCCAAATAGCCCGTTCCCTTGCGTGGATGCGTTGCTTTGAGTTGCCCTACAGTCTCCGCTTTCGCGACGCGTTCGCCGCCAGAGTGATGGGCGACGCGCTGGGCAATATCGTTCCGCTGGCGAGCGTGGCCGTGTCTGAGCCTTCAAAGGCCGCCTTTGTTACCAACCGCGTGCCCTTGCTGGCGAGCCTTTCGGCGCTTGCCCTGGAGAATATTTTCTACAGTTTATCGGTGGCGATTTTTATTTTTTCCGGGACAGTTGCGCTGTTACTCGCTTTTCCGCTTAAGCCTGCTCTCCGTTACGCGAGCTTCGGCACGCTGGCCGTCACCCTCCTGATTGTGCCGCTGGGCTACCTCATCATTCGCAAGCAATGGAAGTTTCTCAGTGGCCCAATGTCAATCCTGCTCGGCCGCGGTCTGGGGCGCACCTGGATGGAAAAAACAATACCCCGCGCACGCGCGCTCGAAGATCGCATCTATGGGTTCTACGAGAGAAACGGCGACCGGTTACTGACAATCCTCGCCTTAGAGATGTCTTTTCATTTTGCCGGTGTACTGGAGATTTATACGACGCTCTGGTTCATCAGCGATATTGTCGCGCCTACCCTGCTTACCGCTTTCATTTTGGAATCGGTAAATCGGGTCATCAACATTGTCTTTAAGTTTATTCCTTTTCGCCTTGGCGTAGATGAAGCCGGAACGGGCATGCTGGCTAAAGCGCTCGGCTTTACCCAGGCAATAGGAGCGGCCTTAGCCATCGTGCGCAAAGCGCGCGACATGTTTTGGACGGCAATCGGTGTGGCGCTTATGGTCCGGCGTGGCTTGTCGCTGAAAAACTTAGACAAGGTTAACGAGGGCAAGACAACCTCAGTAAAGGGAACGATAGCTGGCGAGTCTGCTCAAGTCGATCATTCGTAAGCGAGCGCGCTGACCGCGTCGAGGTTTGAAGCGCGCAGGGCGGGATACAGAGCGCCGAACGCCCCGCCAAGAATTCCGATTGCCGCCGCTGTCAATCCCCAACCCCAGCCAAACTCAAAAAAGAGTCCGTAGAATTGGTGGATGCCGTAGCCGATTGCAAAAGACAAGACAAAGCCGGCAACCAAACCCACCACGCTAATCAACAGCGCCTCGGATTCTATGATCAGGACGATGTAGCGCCGCGATGCCCCCAGGGCTTTCAGGATTCCAATCTCGCGCGTGCGCTCGGTGATGGTTGTGTACATTGCCAGCATCACGACCAGGGCGCTCACCACGGCCGCCAGTCCTACCAGTATGCGCAGAAAGACGCCCAGGTAAGGAATGCTCTTCTCAAGACTGGTAAACAAATCGCGAGTGAGTTGGATCTTGTTTCCTGGCAAGGCTGCGTTGATTCGTTTTGCCACTTCGACCTGTTCGTTTGGATTACGAACTTTCACCATGATGTAAGTGCATTTCCCGGGCGACTCCAAAGCTTCTTGCATTGCCGCAAGCGTCATCTTGATGCGCGCGCCAGATTCGGGCGAGTAGATTCCCGTAATCCGATAGGGCTTGTCGCCAAAAAGTTTCAGCGTGTCGCCGATCTTCAGCTTGTTGTTGCGCGCCTTCACTTCGTCAATCACGATTTCGTCCGGCGCCTGCGGTGGTCTGCCCGCGATAATATGAATCTCGTTAACGCGCGCGAATGGTTCCCAGTCCACACCTTCGATCTGTTCAAAACCTAACCCGCTGCCGCCACCTTGAAACACATATCTAATGACAGGCAACGCGTCTGCAACGCCTTCGATTTGTTTCAGACTTTCGACGTACTTGGTGCTAAGGTTGGCAGTAGACGCCGTTATCTGCATCGATCCTGGTCGCGTGAAGATAATCTCCGCGCGCACATTCGACGCGCGCCGCTGGAGGTCGTTTGACATGCCGCGAGCCAGCCCAGTGAAAAGCATCACCAGGCAAACTCCGAGCGCAACACCCGCCACGCTGACTAGCGTGCGAATGGGTCGCTGGCGAATGTTGGAGACTACGAGATTGTCCATGCCGGGTGATAACGATAAGACATTTTGCTGAAAGCTACCAATCGCCGGGGACGGTCGGTTCTATCACTAATTGGAATTCCTCCTGGGCCCGCTCTGTGTTCTCTGAGTCTCGGTGGTGAGGAGTTTTCGCGGATTATTCACCACCAGCGGTCACAGAGGACACGGTTGCACAGAGAAGACAATCAAGTCAGACACTACCGAAAGTTTTGCCGGCGAAGAATCCGCGACGGTTTTAGGTTACGATTACCGACATTCGAATAGAGGGAAACACTCAACCAGATGGCAACGACCGAAGCCAACTCTTCCATTGAAGCCGAAGCGACCACCGTCCGCGGCTCCCGCAGTACTAAATCTGAGTTCGCGCCAGGCCCGGATAGGAGCCTGGGGTGGGGAGTGGTTGGCGCGCTTTCGCTGCTAATCATTGTGGGCCTCGGATTCCGCGCCAGTCACCTCGGAGCCATTGGTTTCGCTGAGGATGAGGTGAATAAGGTTGAAGCGGTGCAGGCGTATGAGCGAGGCGATATCACTGCGAATGCCGAACACCCGATGCTGGTGAAGGCGCTGATGTTCGCCTCGCTGAAAGTTGGTCGCGCCTTGCAAACCGGCGGCAGGGCGATTAGCAACGAAGCCCTGCTCCGTCTGCCCAACGCCATCTTCGGCGCGTTAACAGTAATCCCGCTGTTCCTTTTGACGGCGGCGTTCTTCGATCGTTGGACTGGGCTGGTCGCGGCGGCGCTCTGGGCTGGCGGCGTAAACGCGGTCACTTACAATCGCATCGGCAAGGAAGACACTCTGCTCGTTTTCTTCATGCTCTTTGCGTTCTACTTTTACTTGCGGGCCAAGCAGACAGACACGAGAAACGTTGCGCTTACAAAACGAAACTACTTGCTTAGCGGAATTTCTTTCGGACTCATGCTCGCTTCGAAATACTTTCCGCATTACTTTGGACTGAACGCCCTTTATCATCAAAAGTTTCCGGTGCGAAAACGAGAGCCGGGGGAGCCGTCCGGAAAGGCGCCACGCCTTTTCTATATTGCAATTCTGGTCGCCTTCATTGTTGCCAACCCACCCGTGTTGCTGCCGCAGGTTTGGGAATACCTGAACGCGTACATGGGCGAGAAGCTGTTGGTTCACTCCGGCTATCTCTTTGCAGAACACCTCTACAAGAATAACGTATCGAGGTCGCCCTTCTGGGGGACGCCCGTATATTTCTATCTGGTATTCATGGCGATCAAGATTCCGCTGCTCGTGCTCGCGTCCTTCATTGCCGGGTTTGTCGTATCGATTAAACGGTGGCGACACTCCGGGAACGCGTTTGCCCTTTTCATGTTTCTCTTTTGGATCGTTCCTTACTCACTATTCGGCGCGAAATGGCTGCGCTACACGCTTTCGCTGATGCCTTTCGTATACATGCTGGCGGCGATTGGGGTAGTTGAGTTGATTCGATTTGTGAGTCGCCGCTTGAATGCTACAAAGCAAACCCATGCGATCGCAGCCGCGGTGGCCGTTGCGATCTTTGTCGGGGTACCGGGCTGGATCGCCTATTCGGCCGGCCCGCATTACGCGCTCTATACAAACGCGCTGGGCGCGGGAAGGGTCGGCTACTTCTTTCCGCACGATGAATTTTATGACGACGGACTCCGCGAAGCGATTAAGTTTGTCTGTGACACAGCGCCACCGGGCGCCGTCATTGCCCACGAAACACCGGCCGCGACCCGCTATTATCTCGAACAGTTTCGGCGCACCGACCTTAATTCAAAGGCGATATCAGCCCCGGATTTCGAGGTGACAAAGATTTCCGGCCCGGCTTACATCATTGTACAGCGGGGTCGAACGTACTTTGAGAATCGCGATAAGATTGCGTTTGTGCGTTCTCATTTTGCGAAGCTACATGAAGAAACGGTCAACGGACTCACGGCCGCGGAAGTGTTTGTGAATCAACCGAAGTAGTCCAAAGTCCAAAGTCCAAGGTCCAAAGTCAAATGTCCAACGTTCAATGTCCAACGCCAGCTCGCTTAAACAGACTTTGGACTTTGGACATTGGACTTTGGACTACCCTTCGAATGTCTGTTATTGCGGTGCTGCTGATCCTGACGAGCTTTCCACTCGCCGGCAGCAGCTTTTCAAAACGCGTACACATAGTAGTTCTCGGGACGACCGATCTTCACGGCAACCTTTTTCCCGTCGATTACTACACCGACAAACCAGACAATCGCGGGTTGGCAAAAATCGCAACCGTCATTAGGCAGGTTCGCAACGAAAACAAAAACGTTCTCCTGATTGATTCGGGCGATACGATTCAGGGAACCCCGCTCGAGTACTACCACAACAAGAAAAACAACCAGCCGCCTGACCCGATGATGCTGGCGATGAACGCGCTCGACTACGATTCCATGACCGTCGGCAATCATGAATACAATTTTGGCTTGCAGGTTTTGGAGAAGGCTCGCAGTGAAGCGAAGTTTCACTGGCTGTCTGCCAACACCTACAACAAAGGAACGAATCAGACCCACTACACGCCGTACATCGTTAAAGAAGTCGCGGGCGTGCGCATCGGCGTCTTAGGGCTCACCACGCCGGGAATTCCCAACTGGGAGAACGGGCCCAACTATTCCGGGCTCGAGTTTCGCGAACCTTTGAGCGAGGCGAAGAAGTGGGTGCCGGTGCTGCGCGGAAAAGAACGCGCGGACGTAGTTGTGATTGCGATGCACATGGGCCTCGAGGAGGATTTGCGCACGGGCGAAATCAATCCCGGACAGGTGACGAATGAAAACCGGGCCATCGCAATTGCGAAACAGGTGCCGGGCGTCGATCTCATCTTCATGGGCCATACACACGTGCCGGTGCCGTCGCTGGTCATCAACGGCGTCCAGTTGATTCAGGCAAACTACTGGGGCCGACACCTGGCTCGCGTGGATTTGTATTTGGAAAACGCCGGCCAGCGTTGGCGAGTGTTTGCGCGCGCAGCCCGCATAATTGCCATGGACGATCGGGTCGCTCCCGATCAGGAACTGTTGAAACTCGGGGGTCCTTACGACCGCGAAACTCAGGCGTGGCTGTCGCGCGCAATTGGTGAATCCGCGGCGGAGTTGACGGCTGCGGAGGCCCGCTTCCGCGACACAGCGATTCTGGATTTGATCCAGCGAGTGCAACTGGAGACAGGCAAGGCTGACGTGTCGATGGCGGCAGTCTTCAATCCCGACGCGCGCATAGCCAAAGGGCCGGTGACGGTTCGCGACATTGCCGGGCTTTACGTTTACGAGAATACGCTCGTTGTTTTGGAAGTGACCGGGCAGCAGTTGAAGGAAGCGCTCGAGCACTCGGCGAAATACTTTCGCCCTTACGAGCCGGGAAAGTCTCTGGCCGAGTTGGTGGACGAAAAAATTCCCGCCTACAACTTTGATATTGCTGAAGGTGTGACCTACGTGCTCAATATCGCTAAACCCGTTGGCCAGCGAATAGAAAATCTTCAATTCCAGGGCAAGCCGCTCTTGCCCACTCAAAAATTACGTCTCGCTACGAACAACTACCGCGTGAACGGCGGCGGCGGATACACCATGTACAAAGGCGCGCCGGTGGTTTATCGATCGAGCGAAGAAATCCGCGAAATGATTATTGATTGGGTAGAGCTTCACAAAACCATTCCGACGGAGCCGACGAACAACTGGAAGATAGTGCCTAAGCCTGGAACGCGATGAGCACAGATTCGGGCTTTCTCATGGCAGTGACTACCGTATGCACATGATTTGTTCGGACGTTGATCGCTCGCAGAATGTATTTACGATGGTCGCAGACTTCACGCACCGCTTTCTCGACGACCTGCCGCCCCTTAGGACCAAGACTGCACGGCGGATACTTCAGTTGCTTAGTGTCTGATCTGAGAAGTCGTGAGTTGGGTGCGATCTTCGAGGTGCCATACACGTTGTGTTGGCGATCCATCGAACCGCGCTCGTCGCCGTGGACCCACGTTCCGTAACAGCGGAACGTTATGAGGTAGGCAAGGGGAAACTCGTTATCATCGAAGTCTCTGGCCATGGCGGGAGAACACTACGCCCCTCCTCGCGCTCGCGGCTACTGCCTCCGGTCACCGCTCCTTAACGCTGACATGCAAGAAGTCTTTCTTGAGAAAGCCCTGCTGAACCTGACCGATGACGCCCTCCCTCACGGTCGGGCTACTGCCCCGCAGTAGCCCAAAAACCAAAACGGCAACCCGGGGCATTGGGTTACCGTCTTGGTTTCTAACGACCGGTCGGCTAGTGGGGGCCCCAGCCTGGCCGTTGCGCGGGGGGGTTCCGGATCTTTAGCGAAGCGCCGCTATTACTTCCACGGTTTCGTAAGTGGTCTTTGCCATCTCGCTCGTCGACAAAGTGCTCGCGAGTTCACGATCAATGGCGCGCTCTTCCTGCGACTTCAATAGCTGACGGCCGCTGTTGTCTGAGCCATTCCAAACTTCCGCAAGGAAATACCGCTGGCCATAGCGATGAAACACCAAACGGGCGTGCGTCTTGTTTTTGATCCGTTCAGTTGCTTCGCTCAGGCGAAGGGCTGAGGTCTTTCCGTCGGCGCTTTGGATCATCAGTGCATCACCCGCGCTGACCACTGCCTGCACAATGTACTCGCCGGCCGGCATCGTTTTGTAACCAACGCTAAACTCAAAAGGAATGTCGGCAACAACTTTGTTGGACGATTGCGCGCTGGCCGAGACAACTGCGGTTGCGAGCGCGAGCACTACTATGAGCATCAACATCGTGAACCCTTTAAGAAGTTCCTTTTTCATATCTCCTCCTCTTGCCTTCTGGGCAGCGGTCGAAGTTTTCTCGGCCGCAAACTTTGTAGTAAGCAAGTGACCCTTCGAATTTCCTTCTTACCAGTGGCAGCTCAACCGTTTTCAAATTTCCAAGTGCTTTGGGAGCCACCGTGCTCTATTGCTATTCTTGTGCCGTGGCTCATCAGCGATAAATCATTCTGCGTTTCTTGGTCCCGAACACAGTAAACACCGCGGTATTAGGTCCTTGGTTGCGTTTGAAAGATTGCTGGCAAGGGATTGGGTGAAGAGGCTGCAAGTCTATCCTTTTAGATAGTCCAGATATCTGTTTAGATAGTTTCCTGTTAACGCAGCTGGTTAGTTTGCCGCTCTCGCCAACGCTCAAGTCAGCGGCAACAAACCGCCCGCAAACTAACAGTTTGCGTTACAAAACCTGCCAGGCCGGTGCGACAGGACGCGCCTGACTATTGCCGCGAAACGGAGGTGCGCGTACACTTTGGGCGCTCAAAAAACTCTAAGCTCCTCGACTCAGATGAACCCGCGACTCACTGCCATTTCCGGAAGACTCAAGGGCAACGTCTTCACCATCGAAGATTTGCCTGTGGTCATCGGCCGCGACACAACAGCTACGCTTTGCATCGCGGATGCGTCTGTTTCCCGCCGCCATTCCCAGATTGAAAAAGAAAGCGAAGAGTTTGTCATCCTCGACCTCGAGAGTCTCAACGGTACGTTTATTAATGACGTGCCGGTGAAACGGCGCCAGTTGCAACATGGCGACCGAGTTCGCATCGGGGATTCGCAGTTTCTTTTTCTAATGCACGACGGCGAAGTGAATTCGAAATCGAGCGAGATTCGCTTCGATGAGGAACACATTGTCAGTGGATCTACGTTGCAGGTCAGGTTCAACGACGCGCTCTACCTGATGGCCCGCGACTTGAGCGCGTTGATGAAAGTCAGCACCACAATCAACGCCATTCGCGGCGTGGAGGAGCTGCAAGAGACTTTGCTCGAGTTGCTTTTCGAAGTGGTGCCGGCAGAGCGCGGAGCAATTCTCCTTACCGACCCGGGACCCCAGGGAGACGCCTCGGAGTTTGCTTCCGTTTTTGGATTAGACCGGCGGCGTGGACAAGATGAATCGATTAAAGTGAACCGCACGGTTACGAAGTGGGTTTTACAAAACGGCGAATCACTCCTGATCAGTAACCAGGCGGAAGCGAAGGGCTTTCAGTCATCGGATAGCTTGATCGCGGAGCGCCCCGGATCGATTCTGTGTGTGCCGCTCGTCATGCTTGATCGGACGCTGGGAGTTATTTATCTCGACACGAAAGAGCCCGACAGTGTTTTTGATAAAGACCACTTGCAACTCGTGTCGGCCATCTCCGCCATCACCGCTGTGGCCATCGAAAACGCACGCCACATCGAATGGCTCGTCAGCGAAAATCAAAGGCTGATTGCCGACTTCAATATCGAACACAACATGGTCGGCGAAAGCCCGCGCGTGCGCGACGTGCTGCAATTCATTTCCAAGGTTGCGCCCACGGATTCAACGGTTTTGCTTTCCGGTGAAAGCGGCACGGGCAAGGAGTTGGCGGCGCGGGCAATTCATCAGAACAGCAAGCGCGCACAGAAACCCTTCATGGCTGTCAACTGTGCGGCGCTCGCCGAGTCGTTGCTTGAGAGCGAACTGTTCGGACACGAGAAGGGATCGTTTACCGGCGCCCTGGGACTGAAGAAGGGCCGCCTGGAGATTGCCGACGGCGGCACGGTGTTTCTGGATGAGATTGGCGAGCTTTCGCTCGCCCTGCAAGTGAAACTGCTGCGCGTGTTGCAGGAGCGCGATTTTGAACGCGTCGGCGGCACGCGCAGCATCAAGGTAGACATCCGGCTTATCTCCGCGACCAACAGGAACCTCGAGGACGCAGTCGCGGCCGGCACCTTTCGCCAGGATCTTTATTACCGGCTGAATGTGGTAGGCCTGGAAATGCCGCCGCTGAGAGATCGTCTGGAAGACATTCCGTTGCTGGCTCATTACTTCGCCGCGAAGTATGCCCAGAAATGCAACCGGCGGATAACCGGAATCTCGGCGGAAGTCCAGGCGCGTTTGCTTGGTTACGATTGGCCCGGCAATATACGCGAACTGGAAAATGCGATTGAACGGGCCGTGGTGTTAGGCACTACCGATCGCATTTTGCTGGAGGACTTGCCGGAATCAATTTTGGAGTCGGAGCCGGCGGCAACTGCGCCGGGTACGAAGTATCATGAAGCGGTAGCCCAAACAAAGAAACAGATCATTCTCAACGCGATGCAGCAGGCGAAGGGCAGTTATACGGAGGCCGCAAAACTTCTCGGTGTACATCCAAACTATCTGCACCGCTTAATTCGCAATCTGAATCTGAAAGACCAACTGAAGAAGTAGGAATCCGATAAACAAGCGAAACGCCGGCCACCGCGGCCGGCGTTTACGCTGTAGTGCAGACTTCGGGAGGCTTAGCTATACAAACGATGGACTATCGCCTCTAAATAGGCCACACGGGCTTGTTTTCCAGTGGGAACCAGCAGCAGCTTAAATGTTCCCAGCGCGCCGTGCTCGATCGTATACGTCCCCTGGGGGAGTTGTTTCCCACCGCTGAAGACGAGCGAGAAGCATTCTCTACCTCCGACGAGCCCAATAGCCAGTGCGAGGCCGTATCATCGCGATCGCGAAACGCTTCAAGTTTTGACGCGAGTGCACAGCCACCGCTGCGCCGGTCCGGAAAGGGCTACACTGCGGCGGACAACTCACCGTCGCTTTGACCAAACCCATCGGGATAGATAATTATTGGTTCTTCTGATCTAATAGCGTTGCAGTCGGGCAATGAACGATCGAACAGGGGGTGCACCAGGAAACGGAGGTAAGTCGAATCACCTCTCATTTACATCCTCCTTCGA
>JBGQJH010000039.1:0-10987 GCA_041498935.1 Pyrinomonadaceae bacterium
CCGGGAAGAAAAGTCTGGCGCAACCAGGATGTCCAGATCCAAATCCACGTAGCTCAGAGTCTCGCCGTCGAAAGTGGGTGGCACATTAACGTTGCAGTAATAGTTTCTCAACTTACCATCTGGCTGTGCGAAACGAAAGACGTTGTACCAGCGATCCAGCCAATAGTATTCAAGACTATGTGTGCCGCTGGCGATAGTTCCCAGTAAATCATGGACGATCTCATCAGGGAACGTGGCATCAAGAACGACAAGCGGGCCCTCTTTACGAAGTAGCTGCGCCTGCCAGGTGCGATGAAGCAAGCCGTCAAACTTGTACGTGCGCACTTCGATCGGAGTCATTACTAGTTGCCGCTCACTCACCTTCAAAGCGCCGTTAGGCGCGAAATGTTTATAGCCTGGGGGCGCCTACTGTCAAAATCAGAACCGGGAGCGGTAGCGACCGGGTGCCTCGGCCATCGGAGGTTCCAGTCGCCCTTGGTTGACCCGGTCGCTACCGCTCCCGGTTCTGATATGAGCAGCGAAGTGTATAGAAGGACCTTTCATGGCTATAGACATCTGGCTCCTACCGGCGCGGCAAAAAGCAAATCCGCGGCGAACTTTTCGCGAGTACATACCGACGAAATCCACGCGCTTACTTCCTTCCGCTCTTGCGCCAGTCAGCTAGAAACTGCGCCTGGCCTTTGTCCGTCAATGGATGATTGAACAACTGATCGATCACCTTCAAGGGCATGGTCGCGATGTCGGCGCCCATGCGCGCCGCTTCGATCACATGTATGGGATGGCGAATGCTCGCGGCCAGTACTTCAGTTTTCCAATCGTAGTTCCGGTAAACCTCAATGATGTCCTGAAGCAACAGCAGCCCGTTTTCGCCGATGTCGTCGAGCCGGCCCAGGAAAGGGCTGATGAAAGACGCGCCGGCTTTGGCTGCCATGATCGCCTGCGCCGCCGAGAAGCACAGCGTCACATTCACTTTTATGCCATCGTTAGACAAGGCCCGCGTCGCCTTCAGGCCGGCGCGCGTAAGCGGGCACTTGATGACAACATTCGGTGCAATCTTTGAATACTCGTGCCCTTGTTGCAGCATGCCTTCCGTGTCTTCGCTGGTGCACTCGGCAGACACAGGTCCTTTAACGATCTCGCAAATGGCCGCGATGTGCTCCTTAAAATCTACGTTGCCTTCTTTCGCGATCAACGAAGGATTAGTGGTAACTCCGTCCGCGATTCCGAAAGATGCCGCCTCGCGAATCTCATCGAGATTGGCAGTGTCAAGAAAAAACTTCATAAAGACCTCCAGGTTTATTATTTCGAGCAAGCCGCGCCGATTACTCCGGAGCGACTCGGGCAGCGTCACAGACTGTATTTCGCAGCATTCCGATTCCTTCTATTTCAACTTCGACAACGTCTCCGTCCTTCATTGGCGAAACTCCCGCCGGCGTGCCCGTGGCGATCAGGTCTCCGGGATAGAGAGTCATGATGCCGGCAATGTAGCGAATCAGGAAGGGAACTGAAAACGCCATGTCAGCGGTGCGGCCGTTTTGTTTCAACGTTTGGTTGACGCGAGTGGTAACGACAAGGCCCAGCGGATCCAATCCGTCTACAACGAAAGGACCGACCGGACAGAAGGTATCGAAAGATTTAGCCCGTGTAAACTGGACGTCCTTGCGTTGCAAGTCGCGCGCGG
Source organism: Pyrinomonadaceae bacterium (assembly GCA_041498935.1). Lineage (GTDB taxonomy): Bacteria > Acidobacteriota > Blastocatellia > Pyrinomonadales > Pyrinomonadaceae > PSRF01. The sequence continues at coordinate 1,682 of JBGQJH010000039.1, forward strand.
TAACGTCGTTGACGCAGGTGTACCCCAGAACGTAGTCGAGCGGGTCCTGCGCTTCCGTTAGCTTTCGCGCTCGTCGCCCAATCACAACACCGAGCTCGCCTTCATGTTCCACTTGCCTGGATTGCGGCGGCAGCTCGATGCAGTCTCCACCCCGGATCACGGCTGAAGGCGCTTTGAGAAAGAGCAACGGCTCGTCGGGCATTTTGTTTCCCAGCTCGGCGGCGTGTTCCCGGTAGTTGCGTCCCACGCAAACAATTTTTGAGGGCGCAACCGGAGCCAGGAACTCCACTTCGGAAATCCCAATTGCCGCGTCAGTCCGCGGAGACGGAAACGACTCGATCGTTTCGCCTGCGGCCAAAGGCAGAACCGATTGACCCGCTACGATTCCAATTCGCGGCAACGATAGGTCAGAGGTTGTAAATCGACAGATCCGCATTACTGATTGTTCGCGCTTCGTTGCGTTGCGAAGTAGGACAGGCATTCCTGCCTGTCCCTAGTAGCGGGACAGACAAGAATGTCTGTCCTACGACTTAGACGCCTGCGATCCCAGGTTTATGGCACCGTCTCGGAAACTACTTCGGACGGCGGACTAACATTGCCTGCCTGATCAATCGCGGTCAGGTAGTAGTAATACCGCTTGCCGGATTCCACCCTCTCGTCCTGGAAAGTTGTGCGCGTCAGCAGCGCGGGGTTTAACTTGTTCCACTTGTCTTTCGGCAGATCGGAGTCAGTCGAGCGATAGATGTTGTAGCCGGCAATATCCGCTTCAGGATTTGCGGGGAAGAATATTGATAGTCTTCCCGGAGCGGCCGCCACGGTTATCGATGTCGGCGCCGAAGGCGGGAATGTATCAAGCGGAGAAACAGTGATCGCGTTTGAATTCAGGCTTTCAACCTGCCCGCCTTCCGTGCCCAACGAAACGGAGCGCACCACGTAGCGATAGCTTTCGCCAAACCTGAAGTTCTTATCCTGATATTGTGTGCCCGAAACCAGCGAATCATTTATTGGCGTTTGGCCGCTAATGCTTTCTGATTCCGCCACTCGATAGACGTTGTAGCCCAGCAGGTTCACGGGAGTTGAGCCGTCGATGTTAGCAGCGGGAGGTTGCCACGAGATGGTAGTGGCGTTTTCGCCGACCTCCTTACCGGTGGCGATCATCGTCGGTGGCTGCGCGATTCGAGCGGCAGGCTCGAGCAAGAGAAAATTTGAAAAGGCGGCGCGCTGGCCGGAGGCGTTCACATAACGAACCGCGTAACGCAAGCGCGCCGGCTCCCCGGCGAGTTCCAGCGTATCAGTGTAAGTCAGAACATCTGTTGCATTCTTGATCTCGTCGTAAGTAACCGAACCGATCAAAGTTGAGCGCGCGGCAAATTCTTCTTCGGTCAAAGCCAGAGGAGCGCGTGGCTTTTCAGCCAGACGGTAAACATCAATCCGGCGAATGCTCTGTACACTTTCATTCGGAGCGTTTCGCTTCGGCGCGGGCCAGCTCAGGATAACCTGATTGCCCTGCTGTACGCCGGAGAGCAACTCCGTCCGCTGTTGCACTCGCTCCACCGGTGGCAGCGGCGGTCGCCGCTTGCCGCAATTGGCAATCAAGACTACCGCGGGCAATAGCAACGCCAACGCTAACAACCGCTGACGATGAAACGCCTTCCCTGCCGGCGAAGGAACGGACCCGTAAGCTCTAACTCGGGAGCGAAGAGCGAAAGAAACTGGCGAGACGCGGGAAATGAATGGTTTCACAGAATGTACCGGCTGAGGTCCTGGTCTTTGACAGTTTCTGAGAGCATGGCTTCGACGTAAGCGGCGTCAATTCGTTGGTTCTTTGGCTCCAGGTCCGGTCCTGCAAAACTTATTTCTTCCAGGAGCTTTTCCATTATGGTTTGCAATCTGCGAGCGCCGATATTTTCTGTGTGCTCATTTACCCTGGCGGCGAAATTCGCGATGGAATCTATGGCATCGTCCGTAAACTCGATTACCACTTCTTCAGTTGCCATCATCGCCTGGTATTGTTTGACTAAGGCGTTTTTCGGCTCGGTGAGAATACGTTTGAAGTCTTCGACCGTCAGCGATTCAAGTTCGACGCGAATAGGAAAGCGTCCCTGCAACTCCGGAATGAGGTCTGAAGGTTTTGAGACGTGAAAAGCGCCGGCGGCAATAAACAGAATGTGATCGGTTCGCACCATGCCGTAGCGCGAGTTGACTGTCGTGCCTTCCACAATCGGTAAAATGTCTCGCTGCACGCCTTCGCGCGAAACATCCGGCCCGTGCCCCGACTCCCGGCCGGCAATTTTATCGATCTCATCCAGAAAAATAATTCCGGAAACTTCGACCCGCTCGATTGCGGTCCGCGCCACTTGATCCATATCAATCAGGCGCTCCTCTTCCTCCTGCATCAGATGCTCCATGGCCTCGTCCACGCGCAGCTTTCTCTGTTTGCTGCGGCCCTGAAAGAGATTACCCAACATGTCCTTCATGTTGATGCCCATCTCTTCCACGCCTTGCGGTCCCGCCAGCTCGATCACCGGGAAGTTCTTTTCGCGAATCTCGATTTCGACGAGTCGATTGTCAAGTTTGCCGCTGCGCAGTTGCGTTCGCAGCTTTTCTCGAGTGCGTTGAAACTGATCCTGCGTGGCAGGGTTCGTAGCCGCATCGGTGGCCGGCTCCGAACTAGTTCCTTCGCTTGCGGTAGGGTCGAAGTCGTAGAAACTAGAAGTAGAACGTGGCGGCGGCAACAGAATATCAAGGATTCTTTCCTCAACATTCAATTCCGCCTTTTCGGCAACCTCGTCAATCTTCTCCTGGCGCGTCATGTCCACGGCGATTTCCGTCAGGTCGCGAATCATGCTTTCAACGTCGCGTCCTACATAGCCAACTTCGGTGAACTTGGAAGCTTCAACTTTCAGGAACGGAGAATTGGACATGCGCGCTAAGCGGCGAGCGATCTCGGTTTTCCCCACCCCGGTGGAACCGATCATGATCATGTTCTTGGGCATCACGTCCACGGCCATTTCGGGCGCAAGTTTTTGACGGCGGATACGGTTGCGCAAAGCGATCGCCACGGCACGTTTCGCGTTGCGTTGTCCGACGACGTGTTTGTCCAGCTCGGCAACAATCTGACGCGGAGTCATATCGTCGAGCCGAATCTCTTCGTCCACTTCACCTTCTAAATAAATAACCATTTTGAATTATCTAAATCCTTATTAACCGATGCGGCACCTGCCATTGTCCGCGATTCACAACTCTTCCACGACAATATTCTGATTAGAATAGATACAAATTTCGCCGGCGATGCGCAAAGCCTCAATAGCAATTTCGCGCGCCGACAAATCGGTGTGCTTCGCGAGCGCCCTCGCTGCCGCTAGCGCATACGAGCCACCTGAACCAATTGCCAACACGCCGTCATCCGGCGCGATCACGTCCCCATTGCCCGACAACAGAAACGAACTTTTGTTGTCGGCAACCACGAGCAAGGCTTCGAGATGACGAAGCACTCTATCGGTGCGCCATTCCTTGCTCAGTTCGATCGCCGCGCGCTCGAGGTTTCCGTGATACTGTTCCAGCTTGCTTTCAAACCGCGTCAGCAGCGAAAAAGCGTCGGCGGTGGCTCCAGCGAAGCCCGCCAGTATACTATCGTTATAGAGGCGGCGAACCTTCTTCGCATTGGCTTTCATGATGGTTTCGCCCAGCGTGACCTGGCCGTCGCCAGCCAGTGCGACCTGTCCGTCTTTCCGGACGAGCAACACGGTAGTGCTGCGAATGCTTGGAGTTTCTCTAGGCATTTTTGGTAAAGGCCACTATAGGAATTCGCTTGAATGCAAGTCAAGGCGCGGTGCTGTTGCAGTTTAGAGTACGAGCTTTAGCTTGCCTGGCAAATCGGCAGCCTAAAGGCTTCCACCCCACGCGGGCTGCCGGCGCGGGGACCCCGGGCTGAACTCGGACCTCCGGTTAACCCGATTGGAGATCGTGTCATATGTTTTAGGCTATGATAGCTTTAAGCTGAACTGTCAACCGCAAAGCGCGATCGAGATAAGACTCGGAGAGATGCAGACTTGATGATCCGCCGGCGACCACGCATCGGTATAACGATGCGCCTTGAATTGGAGACTGATCGTTTCTACCTGTCTCGTCACTATAGTGAAGCTGTGGAAGCTGCTGGTGGCGCCCCGGTTCACATCTGTCTCATACCGCAGCCAGATTACATATCGGCCGTGATGAATGAGCTGGATGGAGTATTACTACCGGGTAGCGATTCGGATATTGACCCCACCCGATATGGCGCTGAGCCGCAGCCGCATTTGGGCGCTGTTCACCCGGTTAAAGACGAAACGGATTTGCTGGTCCTGGACGAAATCGAAAAACGCGGCTTGCCGCTCTTTGCGATCTGTTTCGGCATGCAGGCGCTCAACGTTTCCCGCGGCGGCACATTGATCCAGGACATTGCGTCGCAAGTGGCTAAGGCCATCAAACATCAGCAGGGCGTGCCGCGCGATCGTCCGTCGCATTCTGTGAAGTTAGCCACGCCAAGTTTCATATCGTCACTGGCGCCAGCCGATTGCGCTTTTGTCAACAGCCATCACCATCAAGCAATAGAGAATGTGGGCAGCAATTTGGTTGCAACGGCCTGGTCGTCTGATGGATTAATCGAGGCGGTAGAGGATTGTCGGCCGGAGCGCTTCGCCGTAGGCGTACAGTGGCACCCTGAGCTGGGGTGGCAAGAAGACAGCCTGTCGCGAGCTTTGTTCGAGCGCTTTGTGGCGGCTGCCGGTAAACAGCTTGATGAAGCTAAGGAACAGGCAGTTGAATCGGAAATAGTTTCCCTGATGGAAGAAGAGGTGACGAACGTAATATGGACGAGAGAAAAGAGCGCGGGTGAATCTTGATAACTTACAATTGCGCGGACGTGTGGCTATAGTAACAGGAGGCTCGCGCGGCATCGGCAGGGCCGTCGTCGCACTTTTTGCAGAGTTGGGCGCCCATGTCGTGGTGAATTACCTTAGCGACCGGGAAGCCGCTGAAGCTACGGTCAGCGCAGCGCGAGGAAGGGGAGTGGAAGCTATCTCGTTCCAGGCTGACGTTGCTAATCCACTGCAGGCCCAGCGACTCATCGACAACACCATCGAACACTTCAAACGCCTGGACATTCTCGTGTGCAATGCCGGAATTTGGGTAGGCGCTCCCCTTGAGGAGATGACGGAGGAGCTTTGGGATCGGACTATGGACATAAACCTGAAGGGCACCTGGTCCGTATGCCGAGCGGTAGCTGCCCAGATGAAAGTACAACGCTCGGGAAAGATTGTGATAGTCACGTCAACCGCCGGTCAGCGCGGCGAGGCTAATTTTTCCAACTATGCTGCCTCTAAGGGAGGGCAGATCGCTTTTACGAAATCGCTGGCGGAGGAATTGGCAGGCTGGGGAATAAACGTTAACGCGGTGGCGCCGGGTTGGGTGGATACCGAGATGACTCAGGAAGCGCTCGCCGGTTTCAAACAGCGCGCGGCAATCGCCCGCACAATTCCAGTCGGAAAGATTGCCACAGCGGAAGAGATTGCGGCCCCGGTTGCCTTCCTTTGCAGTGATTGGGCCCGGCATATCACCGGAGAAATTCTAAACGTCAACGGCGGTTCCGTGCTCTGCGGCTAGAGGTAAGGTTTTACCTTAAGATCCGGCTGCCATGGCTCCCAACATGACTCGAAGACAAGTTAAGCTTGGACTTGAGAAATTACTTGAATGCGACCTGCTGGGAGACGCTCGCATTGGTTTGGTTTGTAATCAGGCGTCCGTGAATCATGAGCTTCGCCACGCTGCTGACCTTCTTTATGAGCACCCCAAGGTCGAACTTCGGGCGCTGTTTGGCCCGCAGCATGGAATCCGAGGGGATGTTCAGGACAACATGATCGAGACCGAACACACCGTGGATCGGGAAACAGGCTTGCCGATTCATTCGCTCTACAGCGAGACACGCGAACCCACCGAAGCGATGCTGGACGGTCTGGATGTTTTGCTTTTTGATATGCAGGACGTGGGCTGCCGTATTTACACTTTTGCGTATACGATGGCGAATTGTATGGTGGCGGCCCGTAAGTTCAGCAAGAGAGTTATTATTTGTGATCGCCCAAATCCAATCAACGGCGCGGCTGTCGCAGGCAACGTATTGGAGCCCGAACACGCATCGTTTGTTGGTCAGTTTGCGATCCCCACCAGACATGGCATGACGCTGGGCGAGCTGGCGCGAATGCTTAATGAGCACTTCGAACTTAACTGCGACCTGGAAGTTGTGAAGCTGGACGGATGGGAAAGGGCCTTGTGGCATGACCAGACAGACGCGCCCTGGGTTATGCCTTCGCCCAACATGCCGACGCTTGATTCGGCGACGGTGTTTCCCGGTACGGTCCATTTCGAGGGGACACAACTGTCGGAGGGGCGGGGAACGACGCGACCGTTTGAGCTTGTTGGGGCGCCATATATCGATGCAGAACAATACGCGCGGAGGCTGAACGAATTAGAACTGCCGGGCGTATTTTTTAGAAGTTGCATCTTCCGGCCAACTTTCCAAAAGCATGCCGGGGTAAGTTGCGGCGGCGTACAAATTCACGTAACCGATCGGGCCGTGTTTGAGCCTGTCATTACCGGTGTGGCGATGGTGAAGCTTGCTCATGACTTATACCCGGCGGAGTTTCGCTGGAAGGAGCCGCCTTATGAATACGTTTATGATCGGAATCCCTTCGACGTAATAGCGGGGACTTCAAGTATTAGGGAGGCGATTGAAAGTGGAAGCTCGATTGAAGCAATGCAGGATAGCTGGAAAGACAATCTGGATGCGTTTGCGCAAGTGCGGCAGGCGTACCTGCTTTATTAGCTGGTTAAGGTGAGGCTTTAGGAGTCGTGGTGCCGACCGTTAAGGTACAAAGTTAGGGAGCAAAGTTGTTTTCTTAATGCCTTTGGAAGCAAGTTAATGTAGGGCTTTAATCACGGCAGGCGACGGTGGGAAGTGGATTCTGAAATCTTACGGAGGTTAATTTGAGCAAGGCTAATAGGGAACGAACGGATGTCGACAAGGCTCCAGCGCGGGCCTGGCTAATGGGAACTGCTGCCTGGCTGGTTCCCGGTCTCGGTCACCTCCTTCAGGGAAAATGGGGTCGGGCCCTCCTCCTGGGGGGCGCGGTTTGGTTTTGTTTTATTTTTGGCTTCATGATGGGCGGACATCTTTTCAAGTATGATGCATCCGAGCAGGGCGTCTCAGCGCTACTTCAAATCCCACCCATGGTTGGCAATCTCGGCACCGGCCTGTTGTATATCGTCTGCTGGCTAATGGGATTTGGCTTTTCACACGACATACAGCAAGCGGCACTGCCGACTTTCGAGTATGGCTGGACTTTTCTCATCGTCGCGGGCTTGCTGAATTACCTTTCCATGCTCGATGCTTTTGATATCGCCGCAGGGAGGAAGTCATGAGGCACTTTTTGATTATGACGGCCTTTGCTACATTGGCGGCGGTAGTTTTCGGCGCGGTTGCAAAGGACTCAAACCACGAACGCGTCGTCTACGCCCTGAAGGTCTTTGCGGAATTTATGGTGATTGGGTTGGTGCTGGCCTGGATACTCTACTTTATTCCTTACTGAGGAATTCGGGCATTTGAGGGCTGAATGGCTTTACTTGAGACGGAAGCGCTTGTCTTACGAACTTATAACTTCGGCGAAGCAGACAAGATCGTTGTCTGTCTGACGCATTCGGCGGGGCTCATTCGCGGAGTTGCCAAAGGCTGCCGCAAACTCAAGAGTAGATTCGGCGCGGCGTTGGAGCCCTTTACGCTTGCGCAGATCACTTACTACCAAAAGGAACATCAGGAACTTGTATCGTTGGGCCAGGTCGAGATCCTCAAATCACACTTCGACCTCTCGGGCGACGCCGAAACACTCACGGGCCTCGCGTACATGGGCGACCTGGTGATTGAGTTCTCGCCACCCTACGAGCCGAACGAGCGGCTTTTCAGAATGCTGAAAGCCTGTCTCGACGCCATCTGCCAGTCGCAGTCTGACCTACAAATAATCTTGAGGTACTTCGAGATCTGGCTGCTTAGACTCGAAGGCTACCTCCCCGATATCCGCCGTTGTGGTGAATGTCATCGAACGTTCGATGAAACGGAGGCAGCCTTTATGAACGCGGACCTGGTGTTTCGCTGCCGTCGCTGTAGCCAGGGCACCGGCAACGCCCTGTCGCGAAGACTGCAAATACAACTGCGTGCGACTCAACGCCTGGCCCCTTATGTGTTTGCTCAGGAATCACGCGCAGTGCCCGCGAGCATTCATCGCGAAATGGCTGAACTAACACACCAACTTATCGGGCGCGTACTGGAAAGACAGCCGCGGTTAAAATCGACTTTTCACTGAGCCGCGATCTACACGAATAACTCCTTAGAAGTTACATTTAATGTTCACCGGCAGGAAGCTCATAGCAAGGTACGTAATTCAGAGCGCGCTGCCATATGTGTTGCTCTCGCTGGTGCTCCTGACTGCAATTCTCTTCACTCAGCAGGCGGGCCGATTCGCAGAATTGGCACTCTACACGGATCTGCCATTCTCGTTGGCAGGCGAGATCGCGGCGGCCCTACTGCCCAGCGTCCTGATACTAACTTTACCCGTCGCCGTTTTGGCGGGAATCGTGATCGGGTTTTCGCGTATGGGGAGTGACAGCGAAATCATCGCGATTCGCGCGGCTGGGGTCGGCACCTGGAGTCTCTTATGGCCGGCTCTGCTGATTGGCGTCGTGGCGACGGTGGCAACAACCTTCCTGCACCTTAAGGAAGCGCCGCAGGCTGCGCGCGATCTGCGGCGGGCTGCCTTGCAGGGCGCCCTGCGAAAGCTTGATTCGCCGGTAGAGCCGCGAACATTCAACACCGACATTCCAGGATATGTAATCTACGTAAGGGACGGCGACAAGAGCCAGGGCTCGTGGGGCCGCGTCTTCATTTACGCCCAACAACCCGATGGCTCATCGAGAATAGTGACCGCTCGCTCGGGAAGAATTGATTCGTCAAACGAAAAATCAGAGCTGGTACTCAGCGACGCAGTGGCGATGAAGATACCCCGGCCTGACAGCGCCGAACGTTCTTACGTGGTTGAACGATTAGACCAACTGCGCATCTCAATAAACACCGGACGCGCGGCCCTGCTCGATCGCTTGAGTCAGAAGGAAGTGCAGACGGAAGAGCTGGACTGGGACGATCTGAGACAACAGGCCCATTCCGCTTCAATTGAAGAGAGAGGGGAAGCTGAGAGAACTATCAACCGCCGCCTGGCGCTCTCC
>JBGQJH010000040.1:0-10787 GCA_041498935.1 Pyrinomonadaceae bacterium
GCCATATCGTGGCCGCCGACGATGTCCGGAAAGTCATCAAGGTCGCGCTCGCGCACCTGATCGATTGTCTCGTCGCGGGCGATCTCCACGTTGCGGTAATACTCCATGCCGGTGCCGGCAGGAATCAACCGCCCCATAATGACGTTCTCCTTCAGGCCGCGCAGGTAATCGATGCGTCCTGAGATAGCCGCTTCTGTTAGTACGCGGGTCGTCTCTTGGAACGACGCTGCCGAAATGAAGGAATCAGTCGAGAGCGAAGCCTTGGTGATACCGAGCAAGAGCGGCTCAGCCTGTGAAACTTCGCCATCTTCCTTGCGCACCCGCTCGTTTTCGTCAGTGAAGCGGAACCGATCCACCTGCTCCTCGAGCAGGAAGTCAGTATCACCCACTTCTTTGATCTTCACCCAGCGGAGCATCTGGCGCACGATCACTTCGATGTGCTTGTCGTTGATGTTTACGCCCTGTAGCCGGTAGACCTCCTGGATTTCGTTTACGAGGTATTCCTGCAAACGGCTCATGCCCAACACGCGCAAGATGTCGTGCGGATTGAGCGGTCCATCCATCAACGCTTCGCCGGCGCGAACGCGATCGCCTTCCTGCACGTTGATGTGCGTACCGCGTGGAATGTCATACTCGCGCTCTTCGCCGTCGTCGCCGGTAATAATCAGTTTGCGCTTGCCCTTGGCGATCGGACCCAGTGCGACTGTGCCGTCGATTTCCGACATGACCGCGGTCTCCGCCGGCCGGCGCGCTTCAAACAACTCGACCACGCGCGGCAGACCGCCGGTGATGTCCTTGGTCTTCGTTGTTTCGCGCGGAATCTTCGCGATGATGTCGCCGGGCTCCACGTCCTCGCCGTCGACCACCATCAGATTCGCCCGCACCGGCATCTGGTAAGTCTTCAGAGTCTTGTTGCTGGCGTTGCGAATTTCGAGGCGTGGCTGCTTCTTCTCGTCAGGCGAGTCTTTCACAACCATGCGCGACTGACCGGTCACCTCGTCGACCTCTTCGTCAAACGTCACGCCTTCTTTAAGGTCCTGATACTTAACGTGACCGGCAACTTCCGTAAGGATCGCGAAGGTAAACGGATCCCACGTAGCCAACAATTGATCCTGAGTAACGCGCGCGCCGTCTTCCACGAGGATGTGCGCGCCATAAACGATCTGATAACGCGCCGCCTCGCGACCGCGGTCGTCGATGATCGTCAAGGAACCGTTGCGATTCATCGCGATGCGCTCGCCCTTGCGGCTTTTGACGGTTTGGAGATCCAGATATTTGATCGTTCCGTCCTGGCGCGCTTCGTGTTTCGAAGACTCTTCCAGGCGCGCCGTGCCACCGATGTGGAACGTGCGCATCGTGAGCTGCGTGCCGGGCTCGCCGATAGACTGCGCGGCGATCACACCCACCGCCTCACCAATCTCCACCGGCCGGCCGGTTGCCAGATTGCGACCGTAGCACTTGATGCAGCAACCGCGCCGCGATTCGCAGGTCAACACCGAACGAATACGCACGCGTTGCACGCCGGAACGTTGAATCTCCGACGAAAGATCTTCGTCAATCTCGGCATTGGCGTCGACGATGATGCGGCCTTCAACCGGATCGATAACGTCTTCGAGCGCGATGCGACCGACAACGCGATCACGCAACGACTCGATCTCCTCGCCACCCTCAATGATGGCGCTGGCGGAGATGCCGCGCAGCGTGCCGCAGTCCGGCTCGCTGATGATCACGTCCTGGGCTACGTCAACGAGCCGGCGCGTCAGGTAACCTGAATCGGCGGTCTTCAGGGCGGTGTCAGCGAGACCTTTGCGCGCGCCGTGAGTGGAGATGAAGTACTGCAACACGTCCAGGCCTTCGCGGAAGTTTGCCTTGATTGGCGTCTCGATGATTTCGCCCGAGGGCTTGGCCATCAAGCCGCGCATGCCCGCCAATTGGCGAATCTGCTGCGCACTGCCGCGCGCTCCGGAATCGCTCATGACGAGAATTGGATTCAGCTCGCCCGAAGACTTCTCGCGTTCGTCCATCGCCTTGAACATTTCCTTGGCGACCTTGTCGGTCACTTCAGACCAGATGGCGATGACCTTGTTGTAACGCTCACCGCTGGTGATGACGCCGTCGAGATACTGTTGTTCGACCGCGATGACATCCTTTTCAGCTTTATTAACTAAAGGCTTCTTGGCATCCGGCGTCACCAGGTCGTCGATGCCGATGGAAATGCCGGCCTTGGTTGCATAAAGGAATCCCAGGTTCTTGAGATCGTCAAGCATCTTCACGGTCATCTCGTGGCCGAGACGGATGTGCGAATAGTTAACGAGCGACTGCAATCCTTTTTTCTTGAGCGTGCCGTTAAAGAACGGCAAGCCGGGCGGAATCGAATCGTTGAAGATGACTCGTCCAACCGTTGTATCGATTACGCGGCGCACATCTTCCTGCACAGCGGCACGAAGAATGTCCTGCGGATCGTGTTCCTGCGTCAGGTCGATCAAGTCGCCCTGGATGCGCAGCTTGATTGGCGTCTGCGTGGTTACTTCTTTTGCGTCCAACGCCAGCAGCACTTCCTCGAGCGAGGCAAAAACGCGGCCCTCACCTTTGGCGCCGGCCTTGTCGCGCGTCAGGTAATAGATCCCGAGCACGATGTCCTGCGAGGGTACGGCGATGGGCTGTCCGCTTGCGGGACTCAGAATGTTGTTGCTCGAAAGCATCAAGACCGCGGCTTCGATTTGCGCCTCCGGCGACAAGGGAATGTGCACGGCCATCTGGTCGCCGTCGAAGTCTGCGTTGAATGCGGTGCAGACGAGCGGATGGATCTTGATCGCCTTGCCTTCAACCAGCACCGGCTCAAACGCCTGGATACCCAGACGGTGAAGCGTTGGCGCGCGGTTTAGGAGCACGGGATGCTCGCGAATCACTTCCTCGAGAATGTCCCAGACCACCGGCTCTTGCCGCTCAACCATTTCACGCGCCTGCTTGATGGTGGCCGCATGACCCTGTTTCTCGAGCTGGTTGTAGATGAATGGCTTAAACAGCTCGAGCGCCATCTTCTTTGGCAGGCCGCACTGGTGCAGCTTCAACTCCGGACCGACAACGATCACTGAACGGCCCGAATAGTCAACGCGCTTGCCGAGCAGGTTCTGACGAAAGCGCCCCTGCTTGCCTTTGAGCGTTCCACTCAACGACTTGAGCGGGCGGTTATTTACGCCGCGCAACACGCGGCCACGGCGGCCATTGTCGAACAACGCGTCGACCGCTTCCTGAAGCATGCGCTTTTCGTTGCGCACGATCACTTCGGGAGCGCGCAACTCCATCAGCTTCTTCAGACGGTTGTTGCGATTGATAACGCGACGATAGAGATCGTTGAGATCCGAAGTGGCGAAACGTCCGCCATCGAGCGGCACGAGCGGGCGCAGCTCAGGTGGAATGACCGGAATGACGTCGAGAATCATCCACTCGGGCCGATTGCCTGACTTCAGAAAACTCGTCGCTACCTTCAGCCGCTTCGAATACTTCAATTTCTTCTGCTGCGACGTCTCTTCGCGCATCCGCTTGCGAAGTTCAATCGAGAGTTCCTCGACCTTCACCATCATCAGCAGTTCCTTGATCGCTTCGGCGCCCATCTTGGCAACAAACTGCGCCGGGTAATCGCGCACCAGCTCGCGATAGCGCTCATCTGAAAGCAACTCGCGCTCTTTGATTCCCGGAACGTCGCCCGGATCAATGACGATGTAGGACTCGAAGTAGAGAACTTTTTCGAGCTCGCGCAGAGGAATATCCAGCAAGTGACCAATGCGCGAAGGCAGTCCTTTGAAAAACCAGACGTGCGAACAAGGGCTGGCGAGATCGATGTGACCCAAACGCTCGCGGCGCACCTTTGCCTGCGTCACTTCCACACCACACTTGTCGCAGATCACGCCGCGATGCTTCATGCGTTTGTACTTGCCGCAGAGGCATTCCCAATCAGCCACCGGACCGAAGATGCGCGCGCAGAAGAGTCCGTCACGCTCGGGTTTAAACGTGCGGTAGTTGATCGTCTCCGGCTTTGTCACCTCGCCATGCGACCATTGCCGGATTTTCTCCGGCGAAGCCAGCGAGATTCGAATTGCCTCAAAGTCAGGAGCTAATTGCGTCTTCTCTTGTTGAAATCGAAACATCTTTTCTCCGATATAAGTCTTTATCCTTCTGCCCCGCTGGTAATCAGCGCTTCACCAACACCGTCTCCGCTCTCATCTCCGTTGCCGGGTACCTGCTTATTGATCAGCTCAACGTCGAGGCAGAGAGACTGGAGCTCCCTCACCAGCACGTTGAACGATTCCGGCAGGCCCGGATCGAAATCAGCCTCGCCCTTGACGATGGCCTCATAAATCTTGGAACGTCCGGCTACGTCGTCAGACTTCGCCGTCAACAACTCCTGGAGAATGTGGGCTGCGCCATAAGCTTCCAGCGCCCAAACTTCCATCTCTCCAAATCGCTGACCGCCGAATTGCGCCTTGCCGCCCAACGGCTGTTGCGTAATCAAACTGTACGGCCCAATCGAGCGCGCGTGAATCTTGTCGTCGACCAGGTGCGAAAGCTTGAGCATGTAGATGTAACCAACCGTTACCTTCTGCTCAAACGGATCGCCGGAAAGTCCGTCGTAGAGTATGGCCTTGCCTGACTCGTTGATGATTTCCGGGAGGCCCAGTTCCGTGGCCCTGGCGCCGGCCTCCTTGAGCTTTTGCTTAATCTCGGCTTCTGTCGCGCCGTCGAAAACCGGGGTTGCGAAATGAACACCCAAAACGCGCGCCGCCCAGCCAAGGTGTGTTTCCAGAATCTGGCCCACGTTCATACGCGAAGGCACGCCCAGCGGGTTGAGCACGATTTCAACCGGGGTGCCGTCCGGCAGGTAAGGCATGTCCTCTTCCGGCAAAATCCGCGCGATGACGCCCTTGTTTCCGTGTCGTCCCGCCATCTTGTCGCCGACTGAAAGCTTGCGCTTCATGGCGATAAATACCTTCACCATTTTGATCACGCCAGGAGCGAGTTCGTCGCCCTGACGCAGCTTGGCGATCTTCTCCTCGTAAATATCCGAGAGGATTTTGATCTGCCGCTCGGTGCGATCCTCGTATTCCTTGATCTCCGCGCCGACGTCCACTCGCGAAGACGCCATCTGCACTTTCCGGAGGACCTTCGCCTCGATGCCTTCCAACATCTCGCGAGTGATGGGCACGCCCCTGGGAATCACGACTTCGCGATTGACGGTCAGGTCGGCTGAAAGCTTGCGCCCTTCGAGAAGTTCGCGAATGCGCTGATCGCGCTGCTCGCGAAGAATGCGAGTTTCGTCCTCGAGGTCGCGTCGCAGCCGGTCTTCTTCTTCCTGTTCGATTGCCAGCGAACGCTGATCTTTTTCCTGACCTTTGCGCGTGAACACCTGGACATCAACCACTGTACCGTCGATTCCCGGCGGCGAGACCAGCGAAGCGTCTTTCACGTCGCCGGCTTTCTCACCAAAGATTGCCCGCAGCAGTTTCTCTTCAGCGGTGAGCTGCGTTTCGCCTTTCGGCGTAACCTTGCCAACCAGGATCGAACCAGGCTTGACCTGAGCGCCGATGCGAATGATGCCGCTCTCGTCCAGATCGCGCAGCATGTTTTCGCCAACGTTGGGAATGTCGCGCGTGATCTCTTCCGGCCCCAGCTTCGTGTCGCGGGCTTCGATCTCGAGCTCTTCGATGTGAATCGAAGTGTAGTAGTCCTCTTTTACGAGTCGCTCGGAAACGAGAATGGCGTCCTCAAAGTTGTAACCGCGCCAGGGCATGAAGGCCACCAGCACGTTCCGGCCCAGCGCCAGCTCGCCGCGATCAGTGCAAGGACCGTCGGCGATCACTTGTCCCTTGGCGACCCGCTCGCCAACGTGCACGATCGGCCGCTGGTTAATACAGGTGTTTTGGTTCGAGCGTTTGAATTTGATCAACGTGTAGATGTCCGCCGTCACTTCGCGCGAAATCGTCCCGTCAACGTTGTGATCGGCCTTGATGATCGCGCGCTCGGAGTCAACGTAGTCAACCACGCCATCGCGTTTTGCAACCACGACTGCGCCGGAATCGCGTGCAGTCGTTTGTTCCATACCGGTCCCGATATAGGGCGCTTCGGCGCGGAGCAGCGGCACGGATTGGCGCTGCATGTTTGAACCCATCAGCGCGCGGTTCGCGTCGTCATTTTCCAGAAACGGGATAAGCGAAGCGGCGACGGAAACGAGTTGCTTCGGCGACACGTCGACGTATTCGATGTCTTTGCGCAACGCCAGAATAAATTCACCGGCCTTGCGCGCCGCATTGCGCTCATTGACTATATAACCCGTCTCGTCCAACTCGATGTTTGCCTGGCCAACGACGTGCTTATCTTCCTCCCAGGCCGTGAGGTAGAAAGGCCAGGGCTCGCTCTCAGCCTTGCGGCCGCCACCGCCGACCTTCTTGTTTACCTTCTCAACGTCTCCCAGCGGCAGGTGTTCACCGTGCTTAAGCTTCGTATCGCCGCCATTGAGTATGCGAACGTATTCAACAACTTTGCCGTCGGTCACTTTGCGGTAGGGGGCTTCGATGAAGCCAAACTCATTGATGCGCGCAAAACAGGAGAGACTCGAAATCAATCCGATGTTCGGACCTTCAGGCGTCTCGATAGGACAAATGCGGCCGTAGTGAGTCGGGTGAACGTCACGGACTTCAAACCCCGCCCGCTCCCGCGACAGTCCGCCTGGCCCTAATGCCGACAGACGGCGTTTGTGCGTGATTTCGGACAGCGGGTTGGTTTGATCCATGAACTGCGAGAGTTGGCTGGAGCCAAAAAACTCGCGCACCGCCGCGGTCACGGGCTTGGCATTGATCAGATCCCGCGGCATCGTGGTCTGCATTTCCTGGTGGATCGACATCTTCTCCTTGATCGCACGTTCCATGCGTTCGAGGCCGATGCGGAACTGGTTCTCCAGGAGCTCGCCAACCGCGCGCACGCGCCGGTTGCCGAGGTGGTCGATGTCGTCCGCCTGAAACTCGGAGGGGTTCTTCCGCATCTTCAGCACGTAAGCGACCACCTCGTAGAAATCTCTTGCAGACAGGAGCGGATCGTTAATACGTTCGCGCTCGGCTTTGCCCATCTTGATGTTGAACTTCAGCCGGCCCACGCGCGAAAAGTCAAACTTGCGCGGATCGAAGAACATCGCCTCCAATAATTTGTAAGCGGTCTGAACGGTCGGCGGATCGCCGGGACGCATCTTGCGATAGATCTCCAGCAGCGCATCGACCGGCTTGGTGATTACATCCTTCTTCAGAGTCTGCGAAAGAATCGCCCCAATATCGTCGCGCTCAGGGAAGAAGACAGAGAAACTGTCGATGCCGCCTTCGACAATCTCCTGTAGCTTGGCCGGCGTGATTTCGTTGTTGGCTTCGAGGATTACCTCGCCGCTCTCTTTGTTGACGATGTCGGAAAGAGCGTAGGCGCCTTCAAACTGCGAGGTCTCCATCTCGACCTCACCGATCTTTGCCTTGCGCAACCCTTCGAGCGCTGCGGTAGTAACTTTCTTGCCGGAACGAACGATCGGGTCAGGACCACGACCCTTGATATCGAAGTCCACCTTCATTCCAACCAGGCTGGTTGGGCCCTCATCGGGTACTTGCATCATCAAGCGCCCGTCTTCAACGGAGATTTCGTCCGTGACATAAAGAGCACCCAACATGTCCTCGTCCGCAAACGAAGCGTTCTTTACTCTCTCTTCCAAAGCGGCATCGCTCTTCACAAGCTTGCCGTCTATTACTTTGTCGAACCACAGACCGAGTGCGCGCAGGAAGATCGACGCCAGGAACTTACGTTTGCCGACGCGAACGTAAAGCAGGTTCTTCTGATCGTATTCAAACTCAACCCACGAACCGCGATAAGGAATGATCTTGGCGATGTAGATTGCGCCGCGTTTGAAGAAGACGCCCGGGCTGCGGTGAAGCTGGGAAACAATGACGCGCTCGGTGCCGTTGATGATGAAGGTGCCGTTATCAGTCATCAGCGGGATTTCACCAAAGAAGACTTCTTCTTCTTTGATATCGCGAATCGAGAGAGCTTCCGTTTCCGGATCTTTATCGTAAACAGTAAGCCGAATTTTCACCTTGAGCGGCACGCTATAGCTCATGCCGCGTTCCTGACATTCCTGCTGATCGTGTTTGTGTTTGAGCCCCACCGGTTCGCCGCAGTTTTCGCAAAGCTGCGGGCGGACGGAATTAAACGTGCCACACTTGTGGCAAAGCGTTTCGCCGGCCGCCAAAGGGTTGACCTTGATCGTGGAGCCACAGTGTTTGCAGTTTGCCCGCAGGTAGTTGAGACCTTCCAGCCGGCCGCACTTACACTGCCAGTTGCCGATCTGATATTCGACAAAGTCGAGCGTTGCCGTCCCGCGAAAATCGGAGATAGGAAAGACTGACTGAAAGACAGCCTGTAGTCCGGTGTTCTCGCGCTCCTCCGGCAGGAAGTCCATCTGCAGAAAACGATTGTACGACTCGCGTTGAATCTCAATCAGGTTTGGGATGCGCACGGCGGTAGATATCTTGGAAAAGTCTACGCGCTCAGGCGCCTTGCTGGTGCGCTTTCCTAACCCGGTGTTTACTGTTTGAAGCAGATTTCCTTGCATGAGAGGTTCCTTATCAGAATCAGAATTTCTGAATGCGGATTTCGGATTGCGGAGTGATGCGGACTTCTAAGGCGTCAGATGCCTTTTCAAATCCGCAATCCGAAATCCTTATTCCGCAATGGCCTATAGACGCCAAGGCGCGGTCAGGGCGCAGAATGCCCTGACCGCTTGATGACCAAAAAGCGGCAGATTTCCCGTCGAATTTTTTCGGAATAACGCCAGCGCCTCAATACTCTCTTAACTTAACGACCAAGCCTACGAGTGTCAAGTCACCACAACAGTCGCGAGTCATGAGTCTGGAGTCCAGAGTCAAGATTCCGCGTACGGACTCTAGACTGTAGACTCACGACTCCAGACTACGATTTATTTGACTTCGACGGTTGCGCCTGCATCGGCAAGCTTCTGCCGGACGGTCTCGGCCTCTTCTTTCGAGACGCCTTCCTTCACCGGCTTCGGCGCCGCTTCGACGAGGTCCTTGGCTTCTTTCAAGCCAAGCGCCGTCACTTCGCGCACAACCTTAATCACGTTAATCTTGTTGCCGCCGACGGCCTGCAAGATTACGTCAAATTCGGTCTTCTCTTCAGCCACCGCCGCTGCTTCTCCGCCACCGCCACCAGCGGCCGGAGCCGCCACCGCTGCCGCGGCCGCGGAAACGCCGAAAGTCTCCTCCAGCTCTTTCACGAGCTGCGAAGCTTCCAGAAGCGTCATGCTCTTCAAAAACTCAATAACATCTTCGCGTGTTGCTGCCATGATTGCCTTTCTATCCTCCTCAAACTAGGGTTCTTGAATGCTGTCTGTTTTTACGATTCGCAGCAGGAGAACCCACGGGACTCTTTTCGAAGTTGCTGCATCGCAACTGGAAAAACGTCCGAAGCGCAAGTGGCGATCTGACTCATCGCTGCGCCCGTTTTCCGCGTCCGGCCTGTGCTCACTTTTCAAAAGTTCAAATCTGAGATCTCAAATTTCAAATCTGAGATCTCAAATCGGCTAAGCCTTTATGCCGCCTCGCCCTTCTGATCACCAATCTGCTTAACTACAATCGCCAGGTTGCGCGGCACCGCCGACAGCACGGTAACCAGCCGCTGCGCCTGGGCATTAATTAAGAACAGAACCTTTGAAATCAATTCTTCCTTCGAAGGCAGGCTGGCGATAGCTTCAACGTCGCGCAAGGCAACGACTTTACCCTCTACTATGCCCACCTTAAACTTGAAAATATCCGGGTTCGCCTTCGTAAACTTCGCGATCGCTTTTGAGAGGTTCACCGGATCTTCATTACTAAGCGCGACCGCCGTCACGCCCTTAAACTGATCCGCAGCCTGCTCCAGCGCGGTGCCCTCGGCGGCCTTGCGAGCTAGTGTGTTTTTCACTACCTCGTAGCTCACACCCGCTTCGCGCAACTGATTGCGGAGTTCCTGATCCTTGGGAACAGTCATTCCCTGGAATCCGACCAGCATCGCTGCTTTCGCGTTCTTAAATCGCTCTGTGAGAGCTTCCAGGTCTTTTTGTTTCTGTGCTCTGGTTTTCATACTGGCTCCTGACCCTATTTGACGTAGGCCGCTTCATCCAGCAAAACTCCGGGACTCATCGTTGCCGCCAGATTGACCTTCTTCACGTATTTACCCTTCGCGGTCGACGGTTTCGCTTTCACTACTGCCTCCAGCAGCACCCGAGCGTTCTCGCGAAGTTTGTCAGTATCAAAAGAAACTTTTCCGACCGGTACGTGGATCACGCCCGTTTTATCGACGCGATACTCGATCTTGCCGGCCTTTGTTTCTTTGACTGCCGTTTTTACGTCGAAGGTCACGGTGCCGGTCTTCGGGTTAGGCATCAGGCCGCGCGGGCCCAGCACCTTTCCCAGACCGCCAACCAGCCGCATCATGTCGGGAGTAGCAACGACGGCATCGAACTCGAGCCAGCCACCTTTGATCTTCTCCACCATGTCCTCGCCGCCGACAAAATCCGCGCCAGCCTCTTCGGCTTCCTTGATCTTATCGCCTTGCGCGATCACCAGGACCGTCTTGGACTTGCCCAGACCGTGCGGCAGAACGATCGTGCCGCGCACCAGCTGATCGGCCTTGCGCGGATCAACTCCCAGCCAAACTGTTAACTCAACCGTTTCGTCAAACTTGGCGAAAGCGATCTCTTTAAC